>CAJQPD010000191.1 GCA_905480085.1 uncultured Acidimicrobiia bacterium | reverse complement strand
GCCCGACCTGAAGAAGGCCGGGGCCATCGTGGACAGCCAGGGAGCTCTACTGGGCCAACACCAAGGCTTTCATCAGTTCACCGTTGGCCAGCGAAAAGGTCTCGGTGTTGCGGCTAAGGAACGACTGTATGTGAAAAAGCTGCATGCAGACCGCAACGAAGTGGTCCTGGCCCCGCGTGGGGAACTCTTCACCTCCACATGCAAGGTGCAGGACATGCACTGGATATCCGGCCAGACCCCGACCACCCCTTTCGACAGCACCGCCCGCATCCGATATCGACATAAAGCCACTCCTTGTCGCGTCGTTCTATTGCAAGATCATGAGATTAAGGTAGTGTTCGAAGAAGCCCAGTTTGCCGTTACCCCAGGCCAGGCTGCGGTTCTGTACCACGGCAACGAAGTCCTCGGCGGAGGCTGGATTGCCGCAAACGAAAAGGAACAACCGTGAATACGGATCTTGGATTACCCGATATCGATAAGAAGACCAACCAACTGCGCGAGCATATTCGCGCTATGCCTAGCGCCATCGTGGCGTTCAGTGCCGGAGTGGACAGCACATTTCTTACCGCCGTGGTCGCCGAAGAATTGGGAGAGCGTGGCCTCGCTGTAACGGCAACATCCCCGGCATTCCCTGAACGGGAACTGCAGGAAGCCGTCGAACTTGCCACGCGCCTGGGCGCGACTCACAAAATCATTCGGTCCAATGAACTGGCCGATCCGAACTATGCCAACAACCCGAGCAACCGCTGCTACCACTGCAAAACCGAGCTTTATACCTTGCTCCGGGACATGGCGGATCGTGAAGGCTTCGCACATATCCTGGACGGAACCAACGCCGATGATCTCGGCGGCCATCGGCCCGGTCATCAGGCCGCCAAGGAAAACCGGGTCGAAAGCCCTTTGGTCGACCTAGAGTTCAGCAAAGCGGAGATTCGGGAGGCTTCACGCCGCATGGGGTTAAAGACCCATGACAAGCCGGCTTTTGCGTGTCTGGCATCGCGTTTTCCGTACGGCCTGAAAATCTCGGCCGATGCTCTGAAGCGCGTCGAAAAAGCCGAAAACATTCTGCGCGACCTGGGCTTTGTACAAGTACGGGTGCGCGTCCATGATACGATGGCCCGCATCGAGCTCGCGCCCGACGAGATTGAGAAGGCGTTCGCGGTGAGGGAGACCCTCGTTCGGGATCTGAAAGCGTTAGGGTATCACTACGTCACGCTCGACCTCCAAGGTTACCGCACCGGAAGCCTGAACGAAATCCTGCCAGGTCTTCCCTGATCAAGATTCGCTGAGCGGCGTACCTTGTATAAGCCAGAGTGGTAAACGATTGTGGCAGAAAACACCACAGGCGATGCCGCTTCTGCTACGGCCGAACCCTCAGTCGGTAGACCCGACTCGTCGCGCTGCCCGGGTCAGAATCGGTAAACCTCTCGCTGGTTGCTGTGCCAACAAATCCGGTGGCATTCACCCACACACCTGACACCACATTATCTGACGTCTCGACATTCCAGGTCAACCCTGGTAACGCCGACCATTCGATCATGGTATTCGGGCCCGCACCGGCTGAGATTTCATCGAATCCTACAAAGACCTGCTCGAATGCCCCATTGCCCAGCAAGGTCAGCGTACCGCTCCAGTCATCTGCCGATACGTAATACAGGACCGACCGATCCTGAACCGTAATGTCGCCAGGCCCGCTTAACTCCCAAATATACACGGTTCCAAACACATCTACCGCGCCATCTGCCTTCAGCCTGCCGATTGGACGGTTCCCCGCCGCGTACCCCATCAACGATGCACCCATATCCAGGCTGTTCGCTGTCAGATCATGACGATTGCTGGCCGAGAGGATCACCCCTCCACGCAACAGGTCAAAGGCCGGATTTCCGCTCGAATGGACGAAGTCGCCTTCGACCGTAAAGACCGTTCCGGACGCAGCCGTAATCGTTCCTCCACCCTCCAGGATCACGCTCTGCGTAAACTGCACGTCGCCGCCGTCCGTGCTTATCACTCCACGGTTTGTTATGGCTCCCGAACCGGTCAGCACCACGTTGCTATCGATTTGGATCCCGCCATCCAACTCGATCACCAGGTCATTGGAAATATCGACAGTTCCACCAAGATTCACCCAGGCCGAGAACAACGCCCCTTCCGACCCGTCACCCAGTTGCCCATACAGACCGTCGTTCGTCGTATTCAGAGTCAGGAACTCGAGATTCGTATAAGTCACAGGACTGGCCATGGAACGCTGCAACGACGTCGCCGTCATCGTATAGCTATCCCGGTCGGCATCCGCCTGGTCGTTCACAGTGAGGAAGTCAAAGCCCGGTCCACCGTCTAGATTCAATGGACCCGTGATACCGTCCAACGAGTTACTCTCTCCGAGTTCAAAGACATCGGTACTCTCCGCGGTAGACACCGACAGGCTGTTGGAAAAGACCCCCACAAAGACGTTGTCTGCTCCGCTCCCTGTACGAATCGATTCGATCTCCTGGCCCGCGTGAGAGATGACATTGCCGTCGAGATCGGAAACGACAAGGCTACTCACCACCACGTCAAGCGGAACTGTAACGGCAGACAAGTCGAGTATGTCGCTGCCACCACCGGAGCGTTCGACCAACTCGATCACTCCCCACCCATCGCCGGCGATATAGCGATCATCACCACCGAGCCCGGCTACAGCCAGACTCTCCTGATTCGTGATGGAGACCGGAGACTGGCTACCAAACACCACGGTCTTAGATAGGAAAAACCCATCGCCCCGTTCGGATCCAATGATGACCACTTTATCGGTTCCAAGTCCGGAATCTACCGCCACATTCGCGCCCAAGTCACCGTTCGAGAAGTCAACCACGGTCTCGTCGTCACCGCCCAGAAGGTCAAACTCGATGCGGCCAGTGATGGCCGAGGGCGTGGCGCGAACCTCGTTGGAGGTCACGATCGTGGCCGTTGTACTCGTCAGGGTATTGTTTGTATCGATCACCACCAGGGAAGAGCCATCCCTCGTAATCGACAGCGTATCGTCCTTCCCACGGGAGACGATATCTGTAATGACCAAATCGTTATCAACGATCTCGACCGTAGTCTTAGCCGTGGTCAAAGTGACCCGATAGTCTTCAACTTCGCCATCGGTTGCAAGCCCCACCGGAGGAAGGCGTCCTCCGGAGTTGACACGGAATCTCGCGTACGAGGACGCATTAACTGCCTCGACGGGTACGACAAAACTCAGGTTGTTGACTCCGCCAGCCAACCCTTCATCAATGAAGATCTGGTCGCTGGGCCCCCATTCTCCGTCG
>CAJQPD010000190.1 GCA_905480085.1 uncultured Acidimicrobiia bacterium | reverse complement strand
AAGGCACTCCCGGCGAGCGGGCTCGAAGCAGCCATCACTCACCTCGAGGCCAGTCGCGCCATGATCACGGCCAATCGGGAGCGCCTTCTGGACATGATGCGGGCGGGCCGCACCGCGGAGCAGATCGAACGCAGCCTGGCTGCTTTCACCGCCGCCGGCTTCGAAATGCGCGCGCCAGCGGAGATCTATCACGACGGTGGCCCGCTGATGGGATGGGTGCTCGGGGGCCGGAAACGCGACCTGCCGACCGCCTAAGCTGTTGCGCAGACGCAACAGCCGCTTGTGGCAAATTGGCAACAACAATCGTTGCAAAATTGCCACAAACGACCTTCACCCCAGCTTTACCTGACCCCTGTCAGCGTCGTATATCAAAGACTTAGCGTCGCCGTTGCGGACCTCCCGCGACGCAGCAGGAAAGCGCGCTATGTCCCTTCTCTAAAGGGTTTTATCCTTGTTATACGGGCCCTGCGGCAGCCCCCGTCGGGCCCGCCATCGGCCACCCCGCAGCGCAATAGCAACAGGCGCCTGTAATTTTTTTACAACAGCAGGGTTCCCAATGTTGAAACCTGTTGCTAGTATCCCACCAACTCAGCGTAGCCCGGCGGAGCAATCCTATCCGGAGCGCGGGTTTTCATCGGCAGGGCTCCCGGAGACGATCCACCCGGAACGCCACCAGGAGATTTGCCGGTATCCACAATGCCAATAACTCCTTAAGGAGGAGTAATACATGCAAGAGCGAAACCCAGTTCGGGACGCCGTGCGGTATGCACTGACGGCAGGCGTTGCGGCATCTTTTGTGGGCGCCCCTGCGGCGGTACTCGCACAAGATGATGTAGCGGTTCAGGACAAGGTCACGGTCACCGGCTCGCGTATTAAGCGCGTCGACATCGAAGGCCCGTCCCCAATCTCCGTCATTTCCCGTGAAGATATCGACGCCTCTGGCGAGATCTCTGTTGCGGAAGTGCTGCGCGGTTCTTCCTTCAACACCTTTGGTTCCTTCCGCCAGCGATCGGGCTCTTCCGCCCAGTCGCAGCCGGTTGTCAGCCTGCGCGGCCTCGGCGGCCAGCGCACGCTCGTCCTCATGGACGGCCGTCGGGTAACCGGTTCGACGACCTTCAACGGCGGCGCCGGCGTCAACCTGAACACGATCCCGCTGGCCGCGGTCGAGCGGATCGAAGTTCTGCGTGACGGCGCTTCGGCCATCTACGGTTCTGACGCGATCGGTGGTGTTATCAACATCATCATGCGTAAGGACTTCGAAGGCATGCACCTCAGCTGGGGCATCGGTCGTCCGACGCAGTCCGGCGGTGACGAAGACAGCTACTCGATCGTCGGTGGCATCTCCGGCGCGAAGGGCAACATCACCTTCGGCTTCGACAATGAGCAGAAGGAAATCATCTTCCAGGGCGATCGCAGCTTCTCCGCGACCGGCCTGTCGTCCTTCGGCTTCCCGGGCAGCTACTTTGCCTACCTGACCACCAACGATCCCCGGAACCCGACCGGCAGCTACCTGTCCGTCGGCACCAACCCCGATCCGCGCTGCCCCGCAGAGCTGAACGGCGGTGAGTACCCGGCGTCGAAGCTGGTTGGCGCTCGCTGCCGCTACAACTACGCCGGCGTCGCCGCGAACGAAGCTGCCAACGACACGAAGAGCTTCTTCATCAACGGCAACTACGACATCAACGAAACGACGACGTTCTTCACGCGTGGCACGTTCACGCAGAACGAGAGCTTCGGCCGCTACGCGCCCAGCCCGTTCACATCGCCGTTCCCGACGATGACCGCGAACAACCCCAACAACCCGACGATCCCGGGCAGCACTAACGTGGATGGCTCGCCTTACGGCGGACAGTCTGTCGACACCGACGGTGACGGCGTGGCTGACCTCGACGGTCCCTTCACCCTGTCGCTGTTCTATCGGAACGTCCCGGGCGGTTTCCGCGACACGTTCATCGACGACACCCTCGTTGACTACCTGGCCGGCGTGCAGGGCACGGTCAACTGGCTCGGTGGCATGGACTGGGAGCTCGGCGCGCAGTACTCGCAGGCGAAGTCTGACTCTGAGTCTCCGGGCCTCGGCCTGGCGGCTGCCATTCAGAGCCAGATCGATGCCGGTACGCTGGACATCTTCTCGGCCAACACCGACACGGGTAACTTCCAGGACGGTCTGAACCCCGCGTTCGCCTCTGGTGCCCAGGCCGCTGCCGCGACCAGCATCAACGACAACGAGACCCGTATCGCCAGCGGTGATTTCACCGTCAACTTCGATGCGTTCCAGATGGAAAACGGCCCCGTGCCGGTGGCCCTCGGCATCGAGTACCGCGACGAGAAGTTCTCTCAGAACTACGACGAGCAGGCTAACGCCGGTAACTTCCAGGGTACGGCCGGTGGCGCGGATGCCAGCGGCGCCCGCACCGTCAAGGCCATGTTCGGCGAGACCACGATTCCGATCTTCAGCATGCTGGACATCAACTTCGCGGCTCGTTACGAGGACTACAACGACTTCGGCACCACCTTCAACCCGAAGGTCAGCGCGTCGTTCCGTCCTCTCGACAGCCTGCTCATTCGTGGTAGCTGGGGCAAGGGCTTCCGCGCTCCGTCGATGACCGAGCTCTACTCTTCCACGAGCCAGAGCTTCAACGGCGCGATCGACAGCTTCTCCTGTGCGTCCTCGCCGGTCGGCGACCCCAACACGGGCCGCGATCCGACAGATCCGACGGGTAACAACCTGCCGGCTGGTAACCCCTGTGTCCTGACGCAGTACCAGAACTTCCAGGGCGGTAACAAGGACGTTGCTCCTGAGGAATCCACCTCCTGGAACGCCGGCCTGGTCTGGAACCCGCTGGACGACCTGTCCATCGCTCTTGACTGGTTCGACATCGAGCTCGAAGACGAGATCGGCCTGCAGGCTATGCAGGGCATCTTCGACCAGGAGCTCGCACTGCGTAACGCCGGTGACACGGGCGTGCCGTTCTCCACGACCGCCGGCGGCGGCGCGAGTGGTGTCCTGGTAGGCAACGTTGTTCGTAACCCGAACAGCCTCCGGCTGGTCACGGTGCTCCGTCCGAACTCCAACATCGCCAAGCGCGAGACGGACGGACTGGACATCGAGAGCTCCTACGCCTTCTCCTTCGGCGCCGTCGGCGACTTCCGTGCCACCGCTCAGTGGACGCACGTGAACGAGTACGAGCGTGATGAAGGTGATGGCCAGGGTCTCCGTGACCCGCAGTTCTTCGATCCTGCGGACCGTGGCACCATCGGCCTGAACTGGGCCCTTGGTGACTTCGGCGCCAACATCCTCTTCAACTACATCGCAAGCTCGTCGATTGAGGATGCCAATGGCCTGAAGACCAACGACATCGACGATTACCAGACGTGGGATATGTCGGCGACTTACGCGACTCCGTGGAACGGTACCGTTACCGTTGGCGCGCGTAACATCTTCGACGAAGACCCACCGACGTCGGTCGGCATCGGCAGCCCGTTCTACTCGAACTACCTGCATGATGTTTACGGTCGTGTGCCGTACGTCCGCTACGAGCAGGACCTCTAAGTCCAGCTAGTAGAAGACGACAAGTCGTAAGACTTAGGCGATGGCCCGCTTCGGCGGGCCATCGTTTTTTTTGGCCCGGTGATTTTGCCCGGCAGCCTTCCCGAAGCCGGTCACCGGCGACACCTCAACGCCTGTTCCCGTGCCGGCACACGGCGCGCATTTTGCGAACCCAAGAACACCGGGAG
>CAJQPD010000189.1 GCA_905480085.1 uncultured Acidimicrobiia bacterium | reverse complement strand
TCGCCACGCTCGAGACGGTCCACGCGGCCGGACTGTACGCGATCACCAGAATCGTCACGTTCGAAGACCCGATCTGGACCAAAGCCCATCCTGAAGCCAAGTTGGCTGGAAAATGGATCGATCCCCGCAACCCGGAAAACTGGGAGTACCCGCTCGCCCTGGCCATCGAGGCATGCGAACTCGGCTTCGACGAAATCCAGTTCGACTATGTGCGTTTCCCGGCTGGAAGCACTGCAGTGGCAGCTCCACCGACAAGCCAGGAAGAGCGCCTCACGGCCATCACCGGATTCCTGTCCGAAGCTCGCAACCGCCTTCATCCACTCGGATGTGCTGTCTCCGCTGACATCTTCGGCATTACCACCTCCTCCCCTACCGATGAAGGGATCGGGCAGCGGCCCGAGGAACTATCGGCAGTGGTCGATGCGCTTTCGCCGATGGTCTACCCGTCGCACTACAGCCCTGGTTGGTTGGGTTTCTCAGATCCAAACGACCACCCGGGCCCGGTCACGGCGGATGCTCTAGAGGGCGCTCAGCCCCGCATGACACCGGGTTCCATCCTGCGCCCTTGGCTCCAAGCGTTCTACTACGACAGCGGACAGGTCAGGGCCGCCATCGACGAGGCCGAATCTCGCGGCCTGGGTTGGATTCTCTGGAACGCGGTGGGCAACTATAACAAGGAAGCTCTGTCTCCCGCTGGAAAGTGAGGAACGGTATCCGTTCTACGTTGATCCGAAAAATGCCGCCGCCAGAACGAGGACAACAAGCAACACGAGCCCAAGTGCGATGACGACCGGGATCAGCACCACGGCAGTGGCCGATCCCGTGCTGAGTTTCATGTTCTCCCGCACGTTCAAGATAAATAGGTAGACACCCCACAGGCTGATGACCCAGCCGAGCACCGGAATACCACCAAGGGCCGACGGGACCGCCGCGTACGCATTGCCCAGCATCAGCCCTTGAAGATCTCCGTCACCGCCGAACATTTTGGCGAGCGCATAGAACAAGAGACTGCCGATCCCCCAGGCGATGAACGCACCGATTAATCCACTGAAAGCCCCGGAAACGGGAGACGAATTGGTGTTGAAGATGCCGTTGATGAGCCCACCGACAAACCCGACCACCCCCACGAGGCCAGCCGCCGAAGAAGTGTGGGATTCGTCAGCGCCAATCTCGGAGAAGACCGTCGCGTCGGCCTTTATGGCCCGGGTAGCCCGTTCGATTATGACAGTCGTGTCCATGGTTGCCCCTCACTTGGCTGTATGTACCATCAGACGATAACCAATTGGCCAGTCCGGCCCCTGGGATATCGGGGGAAAATCGGCGAGTCAGGGACGTCGGAAGGTCGCACTTACATTGGCAATGGCCACATCGCAGTGAGCCGACTCCATCACTTCTTCGGCAACGGTTCCCAGGAGAACGACGGAGTTTCCTCCCCCGCCCTTTGAGGAAGCCGTGACGAGGTCGACCGACCGGCGGCGAGCGGTCTCAGAAAGTGCCGTTGATGGCGGGCCGGAAACGACTATCGGCGTAACCCCGGGATAGTCCGAGACGAAGTCGGCGAGGGCCTCTGTCGCCCGTTCCATACGATTCGTATGCAACTTCTCGACCTCGCCCCGCGAGCGACCCGACTCGATAAGCATCTGATCAAACCGTGAGACCAGCGCATACGCCGCCAACACCTCGGCTCCGGGGGCCAATTCGAAGGCCAACTCCAACGCTTGACGCGACGCATCAGACAGATCAACTGTTGCCAGGACCCGGTGGTACGGCCGTCGAGGTTGGCGGCGAACCGCCAGGACTCCTGTCCGCGCCTTACGGGCCAGGCGTCGGGTCACCGGACCGACCTTGCCGGCATCGAGCGAGGAGGTTCCGGCCACGATGAGGTCCGCCGAACGGGCGATCCGTGAGATATGGGCAGTGGGGTTCCCGGAGGGAATTACCAGATCAACCGATACGTCGGTGCGCCCCCGGACCCAATCAGCCAGGTCGTGGGCCATCTCGTTGGCAGTTTGCTTGAACAAGGTCATCTCGGCAGGTGCGAGCAGAACACCCTCGGCAGGGTCGAACACATGAACCAGCGTCAACGTGGCCCCTTGCTCCTCAGCAATCATTCGGGCCCGGTCCGCCACCCGACGACCGACCGGAGTCAAATCAATCGCCGCTACTACCTTGCGCACAACAACCTCATCGCGGGAAAGTTGGCCGATGGGTCATGACCTTCCTCTCGCCTGTCGATATCGACGAATCTGAGCGTTGGTCGAAGCATCATGATGCAGTTCAGGCGCCGACCCGGTAGTTAGCTCTTCGATGATGGCCGTAGCCAGTACCTTGCCTAGCTCTACTCCCCATTGATCGAACGAGTTGATCCCCCATATGGCACCTTGCGCAAACACCTTGTGTTCATACAACGCAATGAGCTGACCGAGCACGGACGGAGTCAGCTTCGGGGCGGTGATCAGCGAGGTTGGGCGGTTTCCGGGGAAGGTTCGATGTGGCACCAACTCCGGCGCGACTCCATCAGCGGCAACTTCCTCCTCGGTCTTGCCGAACGCCAGGGCCGCAGCCTGAGCAAACAGGTTCCCCATGAGGAGGTCGTGCTGCCCGCCGATATCATCCGATGACTCTAGGAAACCAATGAGGTCAGAAGGCACGATGGCCGTCCCCTGGTGGATTAGTTGATAGAACGCATGCTGTCCGTTGGTGCCGGGTTCTCCCCAGACAATCGGTCCGGTGTCCATCTCAACCGGGCTGCCGTCCTTGCGAACACGCTTTCCATTCGATTCCATGTCGAGTTGCTGGAGGTAGGCAGCAAACCGGTCGAGGTCCTGGCTGTAGGGAAGGACCGCATAGGTCGGATAATCGAGAAAGTTGCGATACCAGATCCCGATGAGCCCCAGCAGCACAGGAACGTTCCGCTCCAGCGGAGTGTTTCGGAAGTGAACGTCGATGGCACGCATGCCCGACAACATTTCCCGGAACGAGTCCGGGCCGATCGCAATCATCAGGCTCAGACCGATCGCCGAATCCATTGAGTACCGGCCCCCAACCCAATCCCAGAACCCGAACATGTTGTCGGTATCGATCCCGAAGGAAGCCACTGCCTCGGCGTTGGTGGAGAGCGCAACGAAATGTCTAGCCACCGCCTCGTCGGTGCCAAGCCGATCCACCAGCCAGGTTCGAGCATTGCGGGCGTTGGTCAACGTCTCAAGGGTCGTGAACGTCTTGGAAGCCACCACGAATAGCGTCGTGGCCGGATCGACCTTGCCCAGAACAGAAGCGAGGTCATTCGGGTCAACATTCGAGACGAAATGGGCTTCGATGTCAGGCTGGACGTAGGGACGAAGCGCTCGATAGGCCATAGCCGGACCGAGATCCGAGCCACCGATGCCGATGTTGACGATCGAACGGATTCGTTCCCCCGTGTACCCCTTCCATTCTCCGGATCGCACCTGGTCCGAGAACGCCGCCATACGATCGAGGACCTCGTGAACGTCACGCACAACATCGCGTCCATCGACGGTGAACACATCATCGGGATCGGACCGCAGCGCGACATGGAGCACGGCTCGATCCTCGGTCGTATTTATGTGGTCCCCTCCGAACATTGCGGCGATCTGCTCGGCGACCCCGGCGGCGCGGGCCACGGCAACCAACTGGTCTACGAGCTCATCGGTTATCAGGTGCTTGGACAAGTCGACCGTCAGGTCAGCCACTTCCAAAGTGAATCTGGCCGCTCGGTCGGGATCCCCTGCGAAGGCAGTACGCAGATCCAGGGCGCCAGTGACCTGGTGAGTCGATTCGAGTTTCTTCCACTCAGACGAATCCCGTATTGACGTCAACCTGTTCCCTCCCATTCGCGCATCACGGTGGAGTCTGGCATGCGCTTTGGATTCGCGCTCATCGGACCTCGGAATGATCTCGGTTCCCAGCCGTGAGGCTGCCTGACGGGTCGAGGCAGACAGGGTCGAGAGCAGGGCGCTCTGAGCTTTCGTGCCTCTTTGCCCTAATCGGCTGCATGGGTCGGCAAAACACAATCAGTCCCGAGATGATGGGTTCCGCCATCTGTCGGGATCAGTTGATCCCAACTCACTCCTGGGGTGGGATGACTGGTACCAAAAGGTACGG
>CAJQPD010000188.1 GCA_905480085.1 uncultured Acidimicrobiia bacterium | reverse complement strand
CAGGCCCGCTGTCTCGCGAGCAAGTCAAGTCACTAACCGCCGACTCACCAGAACGGTCTCCGGTGGCAACTCCCGAACCATCGAAGCCAGCACCGGACCCGGCTGACCAAGCGACGGCCGGACCCATGTCGCGCGGTGCCTCGGAGGACGAGAGTCCGGTGGCCCCACAGGTACCCGACACCACCCGGGTGTACTACCTCGATCCGGCTGCACCATGGGCGGCTGAATTGGGACTCGACCCGAACGGAACCAGACTTGAAGCCGGCCTCGTGGCCAGGGTCAACATGGTGTTTGACGACCAATACGCCGGTATCGATCACACCGAAGAGTGGGAAGCCATTTTCTATCCAATCGGTGACCGTTTTGACCCAGCAACTGCCAAGGTCGTCGATTACGACGACCGGGATCTGCTGACCGTCGCCCCGGACGGGTGCAATTACGCCCTACCGGTTGCCGCGATCGACACGAAGTCCTTCTACATCTCTGCAACCACGGCCCTGCGGGACTGGTTGTCCCGCAACCAGCAGGTACAGGTATTCAAGAATTCCGCCTTGAAGAGCTACTCACGCATTGGAGAATCCGAAGCCGACTTTCGAAGAAGGTGCCAAACCGCGGCCGAGGAGGCCGCCGATGGGGCCATCGCCAGCCTGAAGGACAAGTACAAGACGAAGATTCGGACGGTCAACGACCAGTTGGCGAGCGCCGAGCGACGGGTCAGAGAGTTGGAAACCGACGTCCAGGGTCGACGCCAAAACGAACTCATCTCCGGGGCCGGCGATCTCCTCGGTTCGATCCTCGGTGGCCGATCACGATCAAGGGCGGTCGGTTCGGCTGCTTCCCGCCGGCGGATGACCCGCCAGACCCAGGAGCGGCTCCAAACGGCCAGTGAGAAACTCACCGACAAGACCGATCAACTCGAGGCCCTCGAAGATGACCTCGAGAACGACGTGAACACGATCATGGAACAATGGGACGCGGCGGCCGCCGACATCGAGACGGTCGATATCGGCCTGGAAAAGACCGACATCTCGGTTGGCGAACTCAGCCTCGTGTGGATCCGCGTCTACAGATCCTGATGCTCGGTTCCCGGAACCCCAATGGAACAATGGTGCCCCCACGGCGGTTGCACGCGGGGTAGCAACGAAAGGAGAGGGACATCATGGAGCTCTCAGAACGACAGCAGGCCATCTCTACGACAAGTACCTGGGACTTCTCAGATATCTCGGCGTTGTTTATCAACACCTCCTTGAAGAAGTCCCCGGAAATGTCGCACACCCAGGGCCTGATGGACATCTCCATCGCCATCATGGAAGCGAATGGGGTCACAACGGAGGTCATCCGGGCCGCCGACCACGACATCGCACCGGGCGTGTGGCCAGACATGACCGAACACGGAGCGTCTTTCGACGAATGGCCAGCCATCTACGCCAAAGTCTCCAATGCAGACATCCTGGTGCTGGGCACCGCCATCTGGCTTGGCGAGAAGACCTCAATATGCACCAGGGTCATCGAGCGGCTCTACGGGAACTCGTCACAACTCAACGAGCACGGCCAGTACTCCTATTACGGCAAAACCGGTGGCTGTCTCATCACGGGCAACGAGGACGGCGCCAAACACTGCGCCATGAATATTCTCTACTCCCTTCAGCACCTCGGCTACGTGATCCCTCCCCAAGCCGACGCCGCCTGGCTGGGAGAGGCCGGTCCAGGTCCGTCCTACCTCGATCCAGGATCAGGTGGTCCAGAGAATGAATTCACCAACCGCAACACCACCTTCATGACCTGGAACCTGCTCCACACGGCCCGCATGATCAAGGACGCCGGCGGCTGGCCGGTGCACGGAAACCAGCGGGCTTCCTGGGACGCCGGTTGCCGATTCGACTTCCCCAACCCCGAATACCGGTAGCCAGGCACCCTGGCCGAGGCCCGACTTAAGGTCAAGGACCACTAGGCTGGTCTCATGGAAGACCTGTCGTGGATATCCCGGCCGTCACTCCGTGACCCCGTGGCCATATATGCCTTTTCCGGTTGGAATGACGCCGCCGAGTCGGCCAGTGGCGCGCTGTGGAACGTGTTGAGCCTCAACGACAGCCTCGATGTCGCCGTCATCGATCATGATGCATTCAATGATCATCAGGTCAGCCGACCCATCGTCAGCTACGAAGGCGACGATCGGATCATTACGTGGCCAGAGACGCGCATCTATGCCATCGAGACAGAGCAGAAACGCGATCTTGTCGTCATCCTCGGCGAAGAACCACGACTCAGGTGGAAAGTTTTCGCCCGGATCATTGCCCAGGTTCTGTCGGAACTGGGGGTATCCGAGGCGATCGCCCTCGGCGCTTTTATCGGTCAGGTCCCCCATACGCTGCCGGTGCCCGTTGTCGGCGTGACGGACAACGCCGAGCAGCGGTTGGCACTTGGTCTACTCCCACCCACCTATGAAGGCCCAACCGGCATCACCGGGATACTCACCGACGTCTTGACTCAAGCCGGAGTGACGGTGACCAGCTTGTGGGCTGCCACGCCGCATTACTTGTCTGAAAACAACAACCCCAAAGCTGCCCAAACGCTTCTCGTCAAGGCGGAGGCCTTGCTTGGCCTGGATCTGGACTCAGCCGGTCTCGACCGGGACGTCAAAGCCTGGGAGCGGCGGGTCGACAAAGCGATCTCCAATTCCGATGAGATGTCCGAGTACCTCGCCGAACTCGAAGAGTCGGCCGATCTGTACTCGCCACCTCCTGACACGGGCGGGCAATTGGTCGATGAGATCGAACGGTTCCTGCGCGACAACTGATGATCGGCACCCCGGAGCAGGTGCGGCGGCTGCGCTCCATGAAGCTGAAAGCCGTGTCGCTTCTCATTGCCGCCGCCGCCATATTCATCACGACCTTCTACCTGGCTGACGCGACCTGGGTGGGATATGTCAGGGCTGCCAGCGAAGCGGCCATGGTTGGCGGTATCGCAGACTGGTTCGCCGTCACCGCGTTGTTCCGGTACCCGCTCGGGATACCGATCCCCCACACCGCCGTCCTTCCTCGCAGTAAGGATGCCGTTGCCGCCGGCCTGGGCCGATTTATCAGCGACACGTTCCTCAACCCTGATCAACTAACCAAACGCATCGCCCATCTCAAGCCAGCGGAGCGATTGGCCGCCTATCTGTCAGATCCCGAGCACGCCACCGCCGTCGCAGGTGTGGCCGCCGGTCTCCTTCGCTCGCTGGCCGAAGCGGTCGACGACAGTTCGGTTCAGGACAACATCCAACGCCTCATCGTCGACCATGCGATCGACGCGGACCTCGGACCGGCGCTCATCAGTTTTGTCGAGCACGCCATCGACAACGGACATCACGTCACGGTGATTGACACGGCCATCACAGCCCTTCAGACATCTGTAAAAAACGCCAGGCCGACCCTGCGCGATCGCCTCAGAGAAGAATCCCCGTGGTGGGTACCCGAATCCGTTGACGATGTCGTGTTCGGACGCCTCCTCACGGGCCTCGACCAGTTCCTCGGCGAGGTGAAGGACCAGCCAGATCATCCGCTCCGACTCGAACTCGATACCAACATCGTCAAACAGCTGCGAGCCATCGAAGCCGACGGGTCATTGTCGGAGACCACCAACCGGCTACGCGATGACCTGATGGAGCATCCTTCGCTTCAGGCCTGGATCAGCTCCCTATGGGAAGGGGCAGTGGCGACCATCGGACGGGTGGCGGATGAACCAGCCGGCGACCTGCGGACGATGGTCAGCGAACCAATTGCGGCCGCAGCCAGACGCCTTGGGTCCGACCCGGAACTGGCGGCACGCCTTGACGAATGGGCGGTCCGCCTGGGTGCGGCAGTTGCCGACAACGTCGGCTCAGAACTCAGCCACATGATCGAATCGACCGTGCTGGCCTGGGACGCCGACGAAACCGCCCGGTGGGTTGAACTCGGCGTCGGCCGCGACCTGCAGATTATCCGTATCAACGGAACGGTCGTCGGCGGATTGGTCGGTGTTCTCATTCACGCCGGCACCGAGCTGTTGTCATGAGGCAGACTCACCGGATGATCAAACTTATCGCGTTCGACGTCAACGAAACCCTCCTGGATCTCGCAGCCCTCCGACCAGACTACGCCGCTCTGATGGGTACCCCCGACAGCATGGGTGAATGGTTCGCCCGGATGCTGCATGGTTCGCTGGTTGCCAACCATACCGGTCACTATCGCTCATTTGAGATGCTCGGCGTCGAGGCCCTGCTGGTCGTGGCTCAAAAGCGGGGCGTGGATCTGACCGCTGATGATGCGGCAGACTTCGTCGGCGGAATGCGGACCCTTCCGCCCCACCCCGATGTCATCCCGACGCTTACAGAACTGGCCAGTCGGGGATGGAGAATGGTCGCACTCACGAACGGCAGCCAGCTCGCTGCTGAGGCACAAATCACCAACAGCGGCCTGAGCTCACTTCTGGAAGCCGTTCTGTCGGTCGAATCCGTTGGTCGTTTCAAGCCTGCACCGGAGACCTACCTCTGGGCGGCGGCCCGGCTCGGAATCGAAATTGACGAGATGCTCCTCGTCGCCGCCCACGACTGGGACATCCTCGGGGCACAATCCGTCGGCGGTCAGGCAGCCTTCATCGCCCGCCCCGGAGCGATCTGGGGGGTACCAGCCAAACCGCCGGAGATTATCGGCCACGATCTCTCCTGCCTCCTGGACCTTCCGTCTCCTGGGGCCTAGGCCAGCCGAATCTCCCACGAAGACCGAACGATATTCTCGAGATCTGATTGATTTGCCTCCCAGGCCAACACCTGACGGGCCAACGATGGATCAGCGACCAGTTCAGGAGGGTCCCCGGCCCGGCGATCCCCATACTCGACCGGGACCTCACGGGCGGTGACGCGACGAACGGTCTCGATAACGTCCATCACCGAGAAGCCGACGCCCGACCCGAGATTCAACGCGATCGACCCACCCCCCTCAACCAGGTAGTCGACGGCCCGCAGATGAGCATCGGCGAGATCAACCACATGGACATAGTCACGAATGGCGGTGCCATCGGGGGTGGGATAGTCGGTTCCGAACACCGAAACCGTCTTCCCGCCAGAGGCAGATTCCAGAATGTTTGGTATGAGATGCGTTTCCGGATCGTGCCGCTCAACCCGACGCTCAGACGCTCCGGCGGCGTTGAAGTAGCGGAGGGCCACATGCCGGGTTCCGTGGGCGACCTCGTAAAAGCCGAGTATCTGCTCGAACGCCCATTTGGTCCAGCCATATGGAGAGGTGGGCTGCTTGTCCTCGTTCTCGTCAATCGGAACCATGGCCGGCTGTCCATAGACCGCGGCCGAACTTGAGAACACGACGTTCGAGACGTCATGTCGAACCAGCGAATCGAGAAACATCGTGGATCGAGCGACGTTTCGATCAAGGTAGGGCCCGGGGTTGCGGACGGATTCGCCAACGGCGATGTAGCCGGCGAAGTGAATAACTGCATCGGGATCGTATTCGTCGACGATCGCCTCGACCACTCCTTTATCACCGATATCGGCCTGGACGAATACGGCATCATCATGCACGTTTTCCAGTTGTCCGCGTGACAAATCATCGATAACGACTACTCGATCCCCCCGACCGATCAGCAAATCAGTCGTAACAGACCCGATGTAGCCTGCGCCACCGGTTACCAGCACTGTCTTCAATGAAACCTCGTTCTGCAGCGTCAACCTGGCCGCAGCAGAAAGATAGCCGCTCGGTCTACCCAGACCGAAGACCTACCGACTAGGGATAAAGGGTCTGGATCCTGCCAGGATCTACCAACGCCGCCAGGATGTCGCGTATCGACAAGATGGCCGAAATGTCATCGTCCACCACCGGTACATGACGGTAACCCGTCTCAAGGAGCCACTCGGCAACCTGGGCCACGTCGGTGTCGGGGGAGAACACATCGGGGTTTCTGGTCATCTGATTACCCACCACGGCCTGGTCGAAATCAACCCCCATGGCGACCGCATCAAGGATGTCTCGTTCGGTCAAGATACCGATGAGGACACCGTCGTCGATCACACCCATGGACCCGACTTCACCGGCCACCATGGCCATGGCTGCTTCGCGTAGCGTGGACGCCGGACCCATGGTCTCGGCAGAATTCTCGATCAGATCCCTCAACTTCATGGCGCGACCTCCTGCGCTCAACAGTACCCCGAAGGTCGGCAAGGACGTAGAGCAGGATGGCCTATCGCGCAGGCCGAGTGTCCTAGATAAGGTCTTGTTCGCGGATCCCGAACGAAGGGTGACGGAGACGACACAAGGCGAGCTTCTCCAACTGGCGGATACGCTCACGGGTCAGGTTGAACTCGTCGCCGATTTCCTCAAGCGTCCGGGGCACACCGTCATAGAACCCGTACCGAAGGGCCAGAATCCGGCCCTCACGATCAGGTAGGCGTTCGATCGACACCCGGAGGCTATTCGCCACGTCCATTTCCTCGGTAATGAGGACTGGATCGGCGGCGTCTTCATCTTCAATGAAGTCACCCAGTTGAGCGCCGTCTTCTCCGACTGGCTGTTCGAGCGAGACGGTGTCCGCAACACTCAAAGCGAGTTCGACTTTGTCAACCGTGACACCGGCTTCTTCAGCGATCTCGTCCGGCTTGGGATCGCGTCCGAGCTCTGCCTTGAGGCTGGCCTGAGCGGCCCGGACCGCGGCGAGCGTGTCGTGGAGGTGGACGGGGATTCTGACCGTCCGGGACTTGTCAGCGATAGCCCTCGTGATGGCCTGACGGATCCACCAGGTGGCGTACGTCGAGAATTTGAAGCCTTTGCGCCAGTCGAACTTTTCGACGGCACGAATGAGGCCGAGGTTGCCTTCTTGAATGAGGTCGAGAAAGTCGATGCCTGAGGTGTTTGCATACCGGCGGGCGTTGGCGACGACGAGACGGAGGTTGGCGGTCAGGAACGCATCTTTGGCTTCGCGACCCTTGCGAATCTTCCTTCGCAATTCGATCTCAGCCTTTTTACCCTTGAAGTCGCCGGCTTCGAGACGCCCAACGGCTTCTTCGCCAGTTTCGATGAGCTGGGCTAGTTCAACTTCCTGTTCGGC
>CAJQPD010000187.1 GCA_905480085.1 uncultured Acidimicrobiia bacterium | reverse complement strand
TTCAGCGGAGTTCGGCGACCATCGCCCTGGCAACCCAGTCGTCGATGTCTGGCGGCACGGCCTGATCACCTACCGAACAGCTCGCCGGGTCGATCGCCAGGCGTTCAAGACACAGCGCCTGCAGGCTGAACCCGAGATCCATGATTTCGATCGAGTTACCCCGGCTACCAGTGACCGCCAGATTCACCATTCGCCCTTCGGCGATCACATCGATCGACCCACCCGATGCGAACCGATAGCGGGTTATGTCGGCACCCCGGTCGCTTGGTACCGCAACCTTGCGAAGTCCTTCGACGTCGATTTCGCTGTCGAAATGACCGGCATTGGCGAGCACCGCATTCGGTTTCATCCGTCCCATGTCTTCGACAGAAATGACGTGAGCGTGTCCCGTCGCCGACACGAAAAGGTCACCGCGCGAAGCTTCCTCTTCCATGGTTGATACGGCAAAACCATCGATCGCCGCTTCGAGCGCCTTGACGGCATCCGGCTCGATGACCACGATATCGGCACCAGCGGCTCGTCCGTATTGGGCGATACCCCGACCGCACCAACCGTAACCAAGCACGACGAACCGACGTCGATGCAGCAGAAGATTCGTAGCCGACCTGATCGACTCAACAACGGACTGACCAACCCCATGCTTGTTCTCAACGATTGCTTTGAGGGGACTGTCGTTGATGACAAGCACCGGGAACGGCACCCGACCCAGCAGCGACCCTCGCAATGTGAGTGCGCCAGAGGTGGTCTCTTCGGTCGCCCCTAGTGGTGACTGATTGTCCTCCACAAGAAGTTCGATCATTTCCGCCCCGTTGTCGAGCGCCAGGTCAGGGCGCTGCGCCACAAGACGATGAAGGTTGGAGGCGATCGTCACATCGTCATCGGCTCGACTTCCGAACACTTCGATACCGAGATCCCGCAGGTACCCGGCGAGAAGATCATCCGTCGTGCCTTTGTTGCCCATCGCCACGACCCGGGCACCGCCACCGACCAGCGCCCGTATGAGGACCCCGGTTTTCGGCTCGACGTGGATGCGAACCGCAATGGTCAAACCCTCGAACGGCTGTTCCTCGCTGAAACGACGGGCGATCGCCCTCAGAATGGGCATGTGGTCCGACACGAATCCCATCCGACCATCCATTGTCTGTTCGCCCATGCACCGAGCCTAGATCGTTCGGTACCGGCACGCCGTCGAGCTCACCCGGCCAGGCGACGACGCTGGCGCCAAAACGCCACTAGGCCACCGATGACAACTCCGGCAGGAATCAGAAAGACGGTCGTGACCGCCGCCGCGGCCAGGTCGCCGAAGCCGTTGTTCGGGGCCAGAGCAACGGCAGCAAGACCGATTCCGAGCCCGATGAGGGCACCCAAAACCGCGCCGATAATGACCTTCACCGGGGTCGATTGCATGCACACATCTCCTAGACGGAAGCCATGCACACGTTAGTTCGGGCGATCACCGAGGGCGGGTAATCGCCCGAAAGCAGATGTTGCGCGGCATGGTTATGGCATCAGCCAGACGGCTACTTCTCGCACGTCTAGACGGGCGCCATCCTTCGGGGAGTTCCACCACACCTGAAGAGTCCCCAGCTCAGGGCGCGGCACCGTATACGAAACGTCGATGGACATCGCTCCAAATTCAGGCCCGCTCCCGCCGGTCGTTTCGAATCCTGATGCCAATTCCAGGCCGTCGTTGTCAAAGAGCGCCCAGGCCACAGTCGCCTCGAACGTGCGACTGAGTCCTCGAACCTCGATCGGACTCTCGACGAACTCAAACCAGGCGGGGGTCTCCGGACTCACTTCCGCCACGATTCCCGCCCCGAGCTGATCTTCCATCGTCGGAAGGAAATAGGCCCGATCCAGCCCTCCGTCGGGGATAATCAGGCCCTCGGAGGAAAAGACCGTCACCGGCACTCCGTCCAATTCGAGTTTGACACGATCGATCGTGTCAAAAGCGGTCAGGGTGAACGTCAGCTCAGCGAGCCTGCCCGTCATGCTGGCAGTTCCCCCGCCGTCATCGAAAGTCTCAGACAGGTCGACCGTTGCCGTCCCGGCCAAGACGCCAACAGGGTCGTTTCGAACGACACCGGCCGGGATGGTCGAAGAAAATGCAGGAATCTGGGCGAGCTCCCCGTCGGTCGGTCCCTCCAGCAACAGATCCACTGCCGAGTCCGGGCTAATTGGCGCAGCCAAATAGCGGGAAGTGGTAGCCAGGAATGGCCCCCCTTGTGGCTGGTCCAAGAAGAAGAAGATCCGGGCAACGTTGGCGTCGGCAACAGACGGCGGTGGCAGGGGAGTGAGTCCAAGCGCTCGAGCGAGGAACGTGGCCATCTGCGCCCTCGTGACGGGTGCGGTCGGGCAGAACCGATCGCTGTCCGGCGGATTACATCCGACTGTGATCCCGACGGCGGCGATAGCGTTGATATTTGCTTCATGTACCGAACCCGTGTCGTCATCAAACGCATCAGTGGTCGACGGAGCGATGGCGAAGGCGCGCACCAGGAACGATGCCATCTGCCCCCTGGTAACCGGGGCGGTCGGGCAATACCGATCGCTGAGAGGAGGATTACATCCGACCGTAATCCCGGCGGCCGCGATGGCATTGATGTTCGCTTCGTGGATGGATCCGGTGTCGTCGGTAAATGCGTCATCCAACGATGGTTGGAGCATCCGGGCCCGGACCAAGAACGATGCCATTTGCTCCCTGGTTACCGGGGCGTTGGGGCAGTACAGATCGTTGGCAGGCGGATTGCAGCCGAAGGTGATTCCTGCCTCGGCAATTGCTTCAATGTTGGCTTCGTGAACATTGCCGTTGTCATCGGAAAACGTACCGGCGGGCGTGAGCGGGATGGCTCCAACCGAAGGAGCGAGTAGAGCGATGATTGCGAACAGTGCCACGAGTACGGTAGTCGGACGACGCATGTCGGCACCTCTCATTCGAGTAGTCCTGGCGGGCCCTTCTGGCGGCCAGATCTGCGCGAATTGTATCGATCCAACCGGTAGAGAACTAGAGCCGAAAGGCTGCCGAAGCGGTGTAGCCGATACCGACCCAAGGGCGAGAGTTCATCCAGGCACCTCGACTCATTGCTTGACCATTCAAGCAATATGGTAGGGTATTTCCAATAGAGATCAACCTTCAGTGGAGATCCCGTGTCAATCATGAATCCCGCCCATCCCGGAGAAGCGTTCGATCAGTTTCTTGCGTCACAGGCACCTGCCAGCGCCTCTCAGACCGTGTGGACTCCCGAGTTCGGCTCGCTGCCGTCTTTGTACCTGAGCCATGGTGCGCCACCCGTATTCGACGATCCGCATTGGATCAACCAACTGTTCACCTGGTCACAGTCGCTCCCGAAACCCATGGCCATCCTCATCGTAAGCGCCCACTGGGAATCGGCCCCCCTCAGTCTTTCGGCATCCGCAGCCGGAACACCACTCGTGTATGACTTTGGAGGTTTTGCGCCCCGATACTTCGCCATGCAATACGCCACACCTGATGCCGCTGGGCTGGCCCGCCAGGTAGCTGCC
>CAJQPD010000186.1 GCA_905480085.1 uncultured Acidimicrobiia bacterium | reverse complement strand
AGGATTCCGGCGATCTCGACGTGATCCTGCGCCTGGCGCCGCTGCTCGCCCACGAGGGCGAGCACTTCGAGGCCTGGGCCCTCTACCGGCAGGCGTGCAAGACGCTGCTGGCAACGGGTCGTCACGAGGCCTGCCTGGCGGCGTTTCGTGAGGCGAATCGCGTGCTGCCCTACGAGTTCGAGGCCTGGCGGCTCACGTCCGAGCTCGAGCGCAAGCTCGGGCGTGATCGCGAGGCGTTCGAAACCCTGCTCGGCAGTTCACCGTGAGAACGCCATCAGTACGCATTCGTGCAGGTGGCGGTTCCGAGCCGTGAACAGGTACCCGCCTACCAGCAACTACGCGTTGATATCGAGCAGATCGTCGGGCGCATCAACGGTACCTACGGGGAACCCGGGTGGGTGCCAGTGTCCTACTTGTACCGGACCCTCCCGTTGGAGGAGGTTATTGCCTATTACGTTGCCGCTGATGTCATGCTGGTGACGCCGCTACGCGATGGCATGAACCTGGTTGCCAAGGAATATGTCGCCAGCCGAACGGCCGGCGATGGTGTCCTTGTGCTCAGTGAATTTGCCGGCGCAGCAGAGCAGCTACGGGCTGCGCTCATCGTGAATCCGTACGATGTCGACGCGGTAGTGGAGACGCTGTCATACGCCACCACCATGCCGGTCGATGAGCAGCAGCAACGTATGCGCAAGCTTCGCAATGTGGTCCGTAAAGCTGACGTTTTTGACTGGGCCAGGGACTGCCTGGCCACGCTGGAAGACCGATGATCGAGGCGGAACTCGTTGACGCGTTCCGAAGAGTGGCTGGCGTACCGCGACTCCTGGTCGCTTGTGATTACGACGGTACGTTGTCTCCCATCGTGGATGATCCATCCGCCGCAGTTCCGCATGCCCCGGCAGTGGCGGCGCTGATTAGACTGGCTGAGCTTGAGGATGTCGGAACGGCCATCATTTCCGGGCGGTCGCGCGATACGTTGGCGACGTTTGTCAAGGCGCCGCCGTCGGTAGTCCTGATCGGTGATCATGGCGCATGGCCATCGGTGGTCGACTCTCAGGCGGGTCGGACGGTGTCTGCGATTTGGGAGGCCCTTTTGGCAGTGGCTGCAGACTTCGACGGCGCAGTCGTCGAGCCCAAATCGCTCGGGGCGGCCTTTCATTACCGACATGTTCTGGACAAAGACCAGGCGTCCGCCGCGGCCCGGGCCGTAGCAACCCGGTTCGGGGCCCGTGTAATCGAGGGGAAACAAGTGGTCGAGCTGGCTCTCGGTGATGGTGACAAGGGAACCGCCATCAGAGGCTTGCAAGTCCGTGAGTCATACGATTGCATCGTGTTTTTCGGTGATGATGTCACCGACGAAGACGCGTTCGCGGTTCTAGGTGACGATGATGTTGGCGTCAAGGTCGGTGAGGGACCAACGCTGGCCCGTTACCGGGTGGCCGACCCTGTTGAAGTTGCCCAAGCGCTTGAGATACTTGCGGCGGAACGAAAAGCAATCACCCGCTGAAAGGTGGATCTTGCTCGAGCAACCGCCGGAGTCCGGCCACGGGAATGCCGACCCAGCCGGGACGATTGGCCAGTTCCCAATGTACCTCTCTCAGCGCCTTTGAAACCATGAATGCGTCGAGCAGGCTGTCGATGCCGGCAGGGGAGTCGGGGATAAGGGCAGAGTCTGCAATGTCGGCCAGGTAACTTCTCAGAAAGGTGTTGCCGATCTGGCCGCACCACCAGGTTGACCATGCCTGTTCCGTTGGTGATCCGTCGATGACCGAGGCGGTCGCCACGTAATCGAAAGACCGCAACATCTGCGCTACGTCACTCAAGCCCGAACCCCGCAGGCGCCGCTCGCCCATCGGGCGGGAATGATCACCGGAGAAATCCTCGATAACGAATTCGCCTTCAACCAGGTAGATTTCGTCAAGCCGATAGTCGCCGTGAACTCGAATTCGGGAACCATTGATTCGGTCCTTTCTCACCGCGTTGAGCCGGGCAAGACACTGGGTCTCGGCCCCGATGAGGTCCTTCAGCGCGTCGGAGAGCTCCGGTGGGGCTTGACCAGCCAGTCGGCGGATAGCTCGAAATTCCCGACGGACGTCGGCGCGTAGTGACTGATACAACGATTGTTGGTAATGCTGGGTAAAGGGATGTGGGCCCAGATCGGGATCCTCGCTGAAAGATCCCAGGGCGAGATGGAGTTGCGCTGTCATCGACCCGAGCTGCGCCGCAAGATCAGTAGCCGGTTGAGGGAGGTCCAGGCCGGACACGGGAAGGGCAGGTTGTGCGAAGTGACTCGACACCGTGACCGGGCCATCTGGAGGAGCCTGCTCTCCGATCGTCTTGATCCAGGTGTTGATGAGCTCTTGGAAAACATCCCAGGCGGTCGAGGCCCCGGCGAATGATTGTTGCATGATGCCGACCGTGTAGGTGTCACCCGACTGATATTCGAGTGCTCCATAGGTGTCGGCTACGTTTCCGAAAGCAGTTCGCTCGGTGAGGAAGCGGCGCAACTCCAGATCCGGGTTGGTTCCTGGTTCGACACGACGGAACACTTTCAAGGCAAGCCCGTCCCCGTAGTCGATGTAGGTCTCGCCGCGATTGTTGGTGTGCACCGTCGACTCTCCGGGAACGTCGGGTGCATGGTTGATGGCAGCCAGTCCTGCGTGACAGGTCAAGGATCCGGAACCGCCCAAGATCGTGTCGCCTGCCAACGCTATTTCGAGAATCCTCTGCCGGAATCGTTCATCGGAGAATCCGTCGTACAGGACGCCGACGGCTCCATCCCAACCAACCCCGACGATAACCGCCGCATCGGGGACCGGGAGCTCGGGCTCGAACGAGATCGCCAGGGGTACGACGTACAGGTCGGCGGGGCCCGTGTGGTGGGCAATGCCGATGAGCGCGATCCACATGCCGGGATCCTGCTCGCCGGGTGTCAGCGGGATCAGGTCAAGTACATTCGTGTGAGAGTGGCGCGGTGGAACCCCGCGATACCAGGTCTGGGATGCGACAAATCGGCCGAGCACATCGGACAGTCCGCCGTCGCTATCGAATGCCGCTTCGAGGTTCCCGGTGATTTCCACGACTTCGTCGACATCAGAGAGGAGTGGTTTGTCTAGACCTTCGATTGAGAACCAGTAGAAACCGTACGGACCAATTGAGAGGGGATAGGGCGTTGATGCGATTCTCGGGGCCTCGGTCCGTCCAAGCATCTCGGTGGGATTTTGGCCGGCGAACCGACTGAGATCCAGTTCGACAAACTGAGTGTGGCGGGTCAGATTGGCGACGATCAGCATGGTTTCGGTGGCGCTCTCGCGTAGGTAGGCAATCACCTGTTCGTTGTCAGGTGATAGGAATTCGATCGTGCCTCGACCGAATACAGGATGGCGCTGACGGAGCCGAATCATGTTGCGAACGAACCAAAGCAGAGAATTCGGATTGGCCTGCTGAGCCTCGACGTTGACCGTTTCGTAATGAAACTGCGGATCGACCACTACGGGCAGGTAGAGCGATTGTGGGTTGGCTCTGGAGAACCCGGCGTTGCGGTCGTTGCTCCATTGCATGGGGGTACGCACGCCGTCGCGGTCGGCGAGAAACACGTTATCTCCCATGCCGATTTCGTCGCCGTAGTAGATGACCGGAGTCCCGGGAAGGGACAGCAAGAGGCTGAATAGCAGTTCGATTCGACGTCGGTCGTTCTCAAGAAGTGGAGCGAGTCTCCTTCGGATCCCGAGGTTGAGCCTGGCGCGTCGGTCAGGTGAATAGGCTCGCCACATCAACTCGCGCTCCTCCTCCGAGACCATTTCGAGGGTTAGCTCGTCATGGTTGCGCAAGAAGATTGCCCATTGTGCGTCCGGGGGGATCGGAGGGGTTTGTTCGAGTATGTCGATGATCGGCAAACGGCTCTCCAGTTGCAGCCCCAAGAACAGGCGCGGCATGAGCGGAAAGTGAAACGCCATATGGCATTCGTCGTTGTCACCGAAATAGGTGACTGAGTCTTCTGGCCACTGATTGGCTTCTGCCAGAAGCATGCGGTTCTCATAATTTTCATCAACAAAAGCTCGGAGTCGTTTCAGCTCCTGATGGGTCTCTGGCAGGTTCTCGCCATTGGTGCCGTCACGCTCGAAGAGATATGGCACTGCGTCCAGGCGGAGACCATCGACTCCCAGATCAAGCCAGAACTTGAAGACGTCGGTGATTGCTTCGCGTACCAGTTCGTTGTCATAGTTGAGGTCGGGCTGATGAGAGAAAAAGCGGTGCCAGTAGTACGCCCCGGCCACCGGGTCCCACGCCCAGTTGGACGTTTCGGTATCGGAGAAGATGATTCTGACTTCGCTGAAACGATCCGGCGTATCGCTCCAAACATAGAAGTCGCGCTCCGGGCTGCCCGGCTCGGCGCGCCTCGCCCGCTGAAACCACGAGTGTTGATCGGAGGTGTGGTTCACCACGAGTTCGGTGACGACCCGCATGTTCCGGGCGTGGGCGGCATCGAGGAAGATCTTGAAGTCGTCGAGCGTCCCGTAACTCGGGTGGACGTCAAAGTATTCGGCTATGTCGTACCCATCATCACGCAGTGGTGACGGGTAGAACGGGAGGAGCCAGATAGTGTCGACGCCAAGATGACTGAGATAGTCGAGCCGGGAGGTGAGGCCACCGAAGTCGCCGATCCCATCATCATTGGAGTCGGCGAATGCTCTGACATGCACTTCATAGATAACCGCGTCTTTGTACCAGAGCGGAGGACGAAGATTTCGGGGATCGTGGTTCATGGGCTTCACGCAGACTAGGTGCGCAATCCGGTTCGTTGCACCCTCCAGCTTGCCGGATCCCCTCTTCGGCCGGGCGACAGCTTCCACCAAGTCTGCTTCGTCCAGGTCTCCCGACGTTTTGTGAGGCGACCGGCGGTGACGTATCTGTCTTGTCGCTTACCAACTAATCTGAGCGGCCCATGGGACAGGATCCCTATCGATACACTGGCCCGCGAGGCAATGATGGACGGCCTGCCTGGTGGACCGGGGTTGTCTATCAGATTTACCCGCGGTCGTTTGCGAACTCGACCGGGAACGGAATCGGTGACCTGGAGGGGATCCGGCAAAGGCTCCCGTATCTGTCAGAGGTGCTCGGTGTTGATGCCATCTGGCTGTCGCCGTTTTATCCGTCGCCACAGAAAGACTTCGGTTACGACGTAGGCGACTACGTAGACGTCGCCCCCGAGTTGTAGCCGTATCGGGTGACGTGTTGGTTGCGACGGATCTTCGTGATGGTCGTGCCGACGGATCATGGATCATCGAACCGCACGGGGCGGTAGTCGTTCGTTCCTGAGCACTAGGTGGCGTCGAGGAAACCGAATGGATCGGTGATGAACCAGATCGCCGAGGCCGCCAGGATGACCACCAGCAGCCCGATTGACCAGAACAGCAGGTAACGAGTTTTCACGCGGCAATTGTACCGGTCGATTCCGATGAGAAATCGGCTGAAGCAAACTCGCCTGGCCATCTTTCCAACAAGCTTGGTGTCCAAATCGGGTTCCGTTTCAATGATGCAGCGACTGACACGATTTGGG
>CAJQPD010000185.1 GCA_905480085.1 uncultured Acidimicrobiia bacterium | reverse complement strand
CAACCGGGCGAACCGCCGGGTCGCCAGTGTGTTGACCTCGTCGTTGGGGGTGAGTGCCAGCAGGCGACCAATGCCTGAGAGGTCAAGGTCCCATGGGAGTTCGTGGCCGATGAGGTTTCCGTAATGGGTTCTGAACCCTTGTTGGCGAAGCCCCGCTTCGTCCCGGTGGTTGGTCGTGGCGAATAGGACGGGAATCTCGACCTCTGCCAGTGCGCGTCCGACTTCTTCCTCGACCTGCCCAGCGCCCAGAATGAGGACGCCCTGGCTAGATTTTTGGGCCAGGCCGAGGCGGTGCGCGATGGGGGCGGCGCCGAATCCGTAAATAATCACGGTCGCCACGATGACGGCGAAGGTCACCGGGGTGAGAATCTCGGCACCGGCCACGCCGGCGTGTTCGAGTTCAAGAGCGAAAACCGAGGCGACGGCGGCCGCGACAATGCCGCGCGGCGCTACGGCCGCCAAGAAGACGCGTTCGTTGCGAGCAAGATCGGATCGCCAAGTTGCCAGCGCCACGGACAACGGGCGAGCGATCAGAACGAGCACAACGACGACGCCGACTACCCCCCACGAGACGGTCGCGAGCTGTTCTCTCGTGAGCCGGGCGCTCAGGATAATGAACAGGACGCCGACGAGCAAGGTCTGGAGTATTTCCGAGAACTCGACGAGCGGTTCAGTCCGGAGTTTGGAAGTGTTGGCAAGGGCAAAACCCAGTACCGGGGTGGCGAGCAGCCCGGATTCCGGGGCCATAGCGTTGGCAGCGGCAAATGCCAGAAGAGAGGAGGACATACCGACCAGCGGCACCAGTCGTTCAGGGACGAGATGCCGCCGAATGACGAATCCGGTCGGTAGGGCCACAACCAGACCGGCGCCGACCCCGGCGGCAACAAAGATCAAACCGCCAACGATGAGTTGTCCAGGACCGCGGTCGGAACCGAGGAGAATGATCTCGAACGTCAAAGCCGCCAGCATCGCTCCGATCGGGTCGATGACGATGCTTTCCCATTTCAGGATGGTTGTCACCGTCTTCGTCGGGCGAACGCTGTGGAGGATCGGGCCGATAACCGTCGGTCCTGACACGATCAGGATGGCTCCAAGGAGTACGGCGATCGAACGGGGGACGTCAAGGAAGAAACTCACCGCCACACTTCCCAGGATCCAGGTGAAGACCGCTCCGACCGTGACGAGCAGCCAAAGGATGCGTGGGTTGCGCCTCGCTTCATGGAGGCGGAGGCTTAGACCTCCCTCAAACAAGATCAAGCCGACAGCCAGCGAAACGAAGGGGGTAATGAGTTCACCGGCCAAAGCGTCAGGATCGAGGATGCGCAGGCCAGGACCCACGATGACGCCGGTCGCCAGCAGTGCGACGATCGACGGGATGTTGAGTCTCGCCGCGATGTAGGCGGCCACCACCGCCAGAATGACTATCCCCGCCAGGGCGTTTAGTGGGTCTTCAAATATGGAGGTGACCGATGACATCGCAGCAGGCTAGCGCCGAGTCTCCCTGGGAGTAATTAGGAACCGGTCCCTTAATCCGGGAGTTTGGGCACTTCGAACCCGGTGGGCCGCCCGAGCAAAGAAGCCCTGGTGATCGTGTTGCTGCCGAATCGCTGTCGGACTTCATCAAGCGCTCGGTCCAGATTGCCGGCGTTCCCGATCGAGTCGAACGGAAGCGCCAGTTGGACGATGGCGTCGTTTGACAGGTTTGCCACAGAAAGGCCGATGAGTGTCAGACCTTTCTCCTCTATGGTGAGCCTGGCTTCGCCGAGCAGTGACAGCGCCACGGCGGCGATGGGTTCTGTCGCGCCGGTGGCCCATCGCAGGCTGCGAGACCGGGTCGCCCTGGTGAAGTCGTCGTAGCGGAGACGGAGCACGACTGTCCTGGCTAGTCGATGGCCTGAGCGAAGCCGACGCATAACCCGGTCAACGATCCCGAGCAACAGTGACTCGATCTCTTGTGGGGTTTTGCGAGACCGTCCCAGTGCCTGCTGGGAGCCGACCGATCCGCGGCGCTTGCCCGTCTCCACCGGACGAGGGTCCTGGTGATGAGCCAGCGCGTACAGGTGGTGCCCCGCGGCCTTGCCCAGGATTGACGTGAGGTTGTCTTGGTCAACCAATGCGACATCGCCGACGGTGAGAAACCCGCAGTTGTTGAGTTTTTCGGATGTCACTTTGCCGACCCCCCACAGAGCTCGGACTGGCAGCGGATAGAGAAACTCGGTCTCCATGTCGGGAGGCACCACGAGCAAACCGTCTGGCTTGGCAACGGCACTCGCCACTTTGGCCAGGAACTTGGTGCGAGCCACTCCTACCGTGATGTTGAGACCGACTCGATCCTTGACCTCGGCTCTGAGCCAGGCAGCGATTCGCTCGGGGCTACCGGCGATCTTGGCGAGACCTCCGACGTCGATGAAGGCCTCGTCGATGGACAGGCCCTCGACGATCGGCGACGTGTCGTCGAACACGTCAAAGACGGCCCGACTCGCTTCGGTGTACGCATCGAAGCGGGGACGCACGACGATGGCCTGGGGACAGAGTTCCTTGGCCTTCCTCTCAGTCATTGCTGTTTTGACGCCGAATTGTTTGGCCTCGTAGCTAGCCGCCAGGATGACACCGCCACCTACGAGCACCGGCTTGCCGCGGAGCGACGGATTGTCGCGCTGTTCCACCGATGCGTAGAACGCGTCGAGGTCGGCGTGGAGGATTGTGGCTTCGGTTCGGGTGGCGCCACCAATGCGCGACATCGAACATATGTTCGCATATGCCGATTCGGATTACCAGCGCGAATCGTTGGAAACTGGCCAGCCGGAATTTGAATGTCGAGTAGGTGCTCTCTGTCGAGCCGTCCCGGCCACTCAAGAGGGCGTGTGACTTTGGACTCTCAACCGGTGGACCGCTCGTGCCGGATAATGAGGGGAGATAGTCACATGGAGGTGACATGGTTCAGTGCGCACTAGTTCCACAGGAAGAAACGCCGACGATTGGTATTCGCTCGGTAGTCCCGATGGAGCAGATGCAGTCGTTTTTCGGGGAATCGTACGGTCGACTCTTTGAAGAAATCAGTCGGGAGCACATCAAAGTGACCGGGATGCCTTTTGGGCGTTATCGCGGTTTGCCAACCGACAAGGTGGACGTGGAGGCCGGGGTCCCGATTGCCAAACCAGCCGAGGGCCATGCCGATGTAGTGGCGGGCGAACTACCTGCAATCGAGGCGGTCGAGGCCATGCACGTGGGTCCATATGACACGCTTGAGCAGACGTATCACGAGATGATGGACTGGATGAATAACCACAGTCTGGTTCCGTCAGACGAGATGTGGGAGTTCTACCTCACGGATCCGGCTGAAGAACCCGATCCTGCCAAATGGGAAACCAAGGTCGTCTGGCCGGTAGCTCCGGTTTAGGCGCGAACCGTCGTTTGGTGGGAACCTGTCCCGGCCGAGGGTCACCAGCCCGATCGTCGGGCTCGTCAGCTCAGGCGAATCGCTGGCGCCGGCTGATTTGGATTTGCTTGCGGCTGCAGGTTGGCGGGCAGTCACCAGGGTTACCTAGACGGCTTCGTAGACCTGCCACTCACCCGGGACGCCTTTCAGGCTGTGTCTGCCGCGATCAGTGAAGTCGAGGCCCGATCCGGCGACCAGATCCCGAACCGTGCCCGATACGAGTACTTCGTTGGCGCCTGCCAATCCGGCTATCCGGGCGCCGATATGCACGGCGATGCCACCCAAGTCATCCCCG
>CAJQPD010000184.1 GCA_905480085.1 uncultured Acidimicrobiia bacterium | reverse complement strand
GCCCATCGTTTCGGCCCAGTTTCGTTCCATCGTGGCGAGAATCTCGGGGGAGAGTTCGTAGCGCTGTGGGTCGAACGTACTGTCGGTGATCTTGGTCGAGCCGGAACCGAGCGGTAGGGCCCCGACTGCGTCCGAGCGTTGTCGGTGCAAGAGATCATCGAAACGATCCCCATGTTCCAGCATGAATTCGCGGGAAGATTGGTGGACAACCAGGTCGATCAGCGACTCATCAGCATCGATCCCGATGAACTGTGCCACGGCCATGACGACCGGCCGGATATCTTCATTCATGAGTTCGTAAGAAAGGAGCAGCACGTCTTCATTGTCACGTTGACCCCACCATGACGCCATGTGACTCCAATAGTCCTTGCCCCGGCCCCGATCAAGGTGAGGGGCGAGATACTCGGCCAACGTGACCGTTCCCGGTTCGAACATCCAACCTTCGTAGAATCGGTAATACGAGATGAGCGTGCCCAAGGGCTCCCGGAACGAAACGATGTAACGGGCGCCCTTGGGCACGGCGTTGTACGAATAGTGACTCTTGAACGCCCGTGGCCACCAGCCCTGGTCGGCGTCAAGGTCGATCCCGAGCGCATCAGCGACTTCGATCCACGGGGTCAGCCGGGAGATGTCGTCGAAATCCATATCCCCGCCCGAGCGAAGCTCATGCACGATCTGCTGGAGCCAGGTGGTCCCGGACTTGCTCCACGGAGTGATGATGACATCATCTGGTCTCGGCTTGAACTCTTTCCCGCGTTCGAAGCTGATTGGCGGGAAGATGAGATTCTTGGCTGCGATCATCTCATCAAAGGATTGCGGGTATCGGTCAGCTGACATGGCTTCCGAGCCTACCTCAGAGCACCGGGTCATTTGGTCGGTTCCAGCCGCGAACGACACGGCAAAGGGTATCGTCTGCATATTCGAGTCCAGGAGGCGCAGGTGTTCGTTGTCACAGGTGCATCTTCTGGTATTGGCCGCGCCGTCACCGTTGCTCTCGCCGAGCGTGACCAATCCGTCCTTGCCGTCGCTCGGGACTCAGCCAGGCTGCGCGAGCTTCCCGCGAGCTACCCCCGTGTGACCGCTCTTGCCGCTGACCTTTTATCTAGCGAAGGAGTGAGCCGAGTTGTCGAGGCCTGCGCATCGTATCCCTCCGTTGACGGAATCGTTCACGCAGCCGGCACCTTGATCGAACCACAAGCGTTTGGTTCGATCAAGTCCGGCGTACTACTCGATGAGATGCGAGTTCATGTCATGGCTCCGATCGACCTCAACCAACAACTGCAGACGCAGCTGGGACGGATCGTGTTTCTTGACAGCTACTCGTCCAACGATCTCAGGATTGGCTGGGCTGCCTACTCGATCGTGAAGGCCGCGGCGCAAATGGCAGCTCGGTCGGCGGCCGAGGAACTTGAGAATGTCAAAGTAATCCGAGCCTTCCCTGGAGCAGTTCGAACACCATTGGTCGATGCCGTGTTGAAATCGCCGCACGATTCGCCGACCAGGCGGACCTTCCGGGGGCTTCAAGCAGAGGGAAAGCTCTCCCCACCAGACGAAATCGGTGAATGGATTGCCTACCTACTCCTGGATACCTCGGATGAGGAACTCAGCGCCCGGCCAACCTGGCAATACGGCGACTCCTTCTAGGACGGACAGTGATCCCATACGCCAAGAACCGGTCATGTACGATCTCGGTACAACGCTGAGAGTCGTAATAGAGACGATATCTACCAGACCTCTCTCGACCCCCACCGGCAAGCAACGAGAGAAGAACCTGCCATGAGAGCGTTCATCCGCACCGGATACGGATCGTCTGACATCCTCAAGCTCAGTGACGTGCCGACGCCGGTACCAGAGGCCGGCGAGGTATTGGTGAAGGTGTTGGCGTCTTCCGTCAACATGGCCGATGTCGACTATTTGCTGGGACGTCCCACCATCGCTCGGTTGGGGACGGGACTGCGAAGGCCGCGCAATTCCCGCTTGGGCCTCGACATCGCGGGTGAGGTCGAAGGGGTCGGCTCCAACGTGACACACTTTGGGACGGGTGATGAGGTGTTTGGGGATCTAACCGCATATGGCTTCGGCGGGTTTGCCGAGTACGTTTGTGCTCCTGAGGCAGCCTTCGCCTTGAAACCACCGAACATGACGTTCGAAGAGGCCGCCGCGGTACCGCAAGCGGCCATCATGGCTCTACAGGGCCTCCGCAGCAAACAACCCATCCGACCTGGTGATCGGGTCCTAATCAACGGAGCAGGCGGGAACATCGGCCCATTCGCGGTCCAAATCGCCAAGTCGCTCGGAGCGGAAGTGACCGCAGTTGACAGTATGAAGAAGCTGGAGATGTTGCGAAGGATCGGTGCCGACCATGTCATTGATTACCGCGCGGTCGATTACACAGAGAACGGGCTTCGGTACGACAGGATCTTCGATATCGCGGCCTTTGGCTCAATCCTCGCCAGCAGACGCTCTTTGACCAGAAACGGCGTCTACGTCATGGTTCCCGGTACGATCCCTGGACTGTTCCAAGCGATGTTCCTGGCGCCACTGATATCGATCCTCGGTGGCCGGAAGATGTCCATGCTCGCCTGGAAACCGTTCCGACAAGAGGACGTGGCGTTCCTGAAGGAACTAATCGCTTCGGGTGATTTGAAGTCGATCATCGACCGAACATTTCCGTTCTCCCGCATCCCCGAGGCGCTCGAGTATCAACAGCACGGGCATCCACAAGGGAAAATCACGATCCAGATGTGAGGATCAGGCCCGGTTACGGCTGGCTATGCCTCGGACGGGCTTCACCACGAGTCGAAATGGACGACCTCATCAAAGGGACGCCTATCCAGGTTCTTTATGGGCGTCAGGGGACGATCGGCCGGATAACCAAGTGCCACGAGGATGGCTACGAAACGATCCTGAGGCAACCCGAGCACTTCCCGGGCCAGGTCCTGGTCCCGGCAGGCCGCCAGTCCGCTTCCCACTCCTTGATCGGCAGCCACGACGGCGAGTTGAAGGGCGGCTTGGCCGAGATCGAATCGATTCATGAGGCCCATGCGTTCATCGTCGGAAATCGGCTGAACGAAGGCGACCACACTGGCAGCACCAGCCGTGAATCCAGCCCCCTGCCAAACCGCCGACAGGCGGGTCTTGCGGGCCTGATCACTGACGACCACGAAATCCCATGGCTGACGGTTGCTCCCGGAAGGCGACAAGCGGGCACCCTCAAGAATGCGCCGCAGGACCGCATCGGGTATCGATTGATCGGTGAAGCTGCGGACCTGACGACGAGATGTGATGGCGTCCCATGTTTCCATGTGAACACCCTAGAGGGTCGACCCCGACTGTGTCATCTGCTCCCGGGTCCGCCTAGATCTTGTCGAGGAACTCAAGCATCCGACGCACCACGAGCGTCGTGGCGGCTTCGTCGTATGCCGGAAGCGAGCTATCCGTGAAGTAGTGCTGATCGCCGCTGTAAAGGAACAGTGCGCCGTCCTCGGCTTCTTCGACGAGGTCCCGGGCGGCATCGAGATCGCCCTCATCGACGAAGAACGGGTCTGCGTCCATACCGTGAATCTGAACCGGAATGCCCGCCGGCCACACCCCAAACTCCGACGTCGGCAAGCATGAATATAGGAATACCGCCCCCAAGGCGCCTGATCTCGTCTGTGCGAGCTTCTGGGCCGACATCACACCTAGCGACAATCCCACATAGACCAGTTCAGCGGGCAGCCCTTCGACCGCTGTGACGCCTAGCTCCATGGTTTCTTCAAACCCGATCGTTCGGACGAAATCCAGTCCCTCCTGGATCGACCCGAACGTGCGACCGTCGAAAAGATCCGGCGTGTGCACGGTATGGCCAGCCGACCGAAATCGGTCAGCGAAAGCGATCAGACCAGGGGTCAAGCCCTGAACGTGGTGGAATTGCACAATCTCAGCCATGATCAGTCTCCTCCTGGTTCGGAGAATCTAGCGCGACCCTGCGCCCGGATTACCTGAAGCTGGGCCCAGACCGGGAGCAGCCGACCCGGCAACCCTCTTCGCCTACTCGTCCGTCACTCGTCTCCTCGAAGGGCGGCCTTAAACGACTCAAGTGTGGCCAACTGCGTCCCGCCCTCGTCGAAGTTTGCAGGGGCCAGCCAAGCCTGGAACGCCTCGCGGAGATCGGGCCACTCCCGGTTGGTGATCGCGTACCAGGCAGTATCCCGACTGCGGCCCTTGTAGTGGGTGGCCAACCGAAAGGTACCTTCATATTGAAAGCCCAGCCGACGGGCAGCGGTGTGCGACGGACCGTTCAAATCGTCACACTTCCATTCACATCGTCGGTAGCCGAGTTCAAAGCAATGGTCGATCATCAGGTACAGCGCCTCCGTTGCAGCGCTGGTGTTCTGAAGGCCCGGTGAGAATGCCAATGACCCGATCTCAAGCACGCCGTTTGGTGGGTCGACACGCAAATAAGCGGCCAACCCGACGGCGACTCCGGAAACGACCACCGCGTACGGCAACCAACCATCGAGTCTGTTGAGTCCATCGAGGGTCCGAGAAAGCTCATGAATATCGGAGAATGGGCCGAACGACATGTAGGTCCAGAGCGAGGCCGAGGCAGGAGCGAATGCTTCGAACAATTGGGCGGCATGGTCGCCAGGATCGAGCGGGACCAGATCGACCCGAGACCCCTCGAGTGCGAGGCGAGACGGCCGGGCGGGCTCCCGCCAGCCGAGTAGATCGTCCCCAATCGGTTGTCCAAACTCATTGGTACGGGTCACGGAGTGATCGTAGTGGTTGCTGTGACAACCAGACATCCAAGCTGCCTGCAGTGAACACTGCTTCCATGGCCGGTTGGCGGCGCGGGTGCCGAAGTGCGATTATCCGACGACCGTGAACAACCTCATTGTCCAGATCTACACGATGCAGTCTGTCGAAGAAGCCCTGGCAGTAGCCGCGCTGGGTGTCGACCACCTCGGAGTTACGCCATCCGATCGAGGTTTACCGGGCGAGATCTCCAACCGCCTCGCCGCGGATGTCTGCGCGGCATTGATCGGGGTTGCCAAGTCGGTGGCGCTAACTGTCGAAACCGACCTCGACGCCATCGAATCCATGGTCAGCGATGTCCGCCCCGACATTGTGCACCTTTGTGCTCCCGCAGGCGCGTTGGGACCCGCCAGAGTGGAAATCCTGCGGCGTCGGATCCCCGGAACTCCCATCATGCAAGCGATCGCAGTGACCGGCCCGGAGTCGGTTGAGGTGGCCAGGTCGTACGCTCCCTTTGTCGACTATTTGATCCTCGATTCGGTGGATCCGAACATCGCCGGCGTCGGAGCAGCAGGAACGATCCATGACTGGGCCGTGAGTGCCGCAATAGTCGCCGCGGTGAGTTTGCCGGTGATCTTGGCCGGTGGATTGTCACCTGGAAATGTTTCGGCGGCCATCACTCGCGTCGGACCGTCGGGAGTTGATTCGCTTACCCACACAAACCGGCCCGTGCCGTCCGGCGGATTCCAAAAGGATCTTGTGAAGATTCAGCATTTTGTCAACGAAGCCAGGGGAGGGACACCATCGGACGGATAGTTGTGATCGGCGATGCCAATGTGGACCTCGAGATTCGACTTCCCAAAGGCGGAGTATCCCAGCACGCCAATCCGGATCCCCGACTGTTCGGCGGGGGCTCCGCGGCCAACACCGCGGCCGCTCTCGCCCGACTGGGCGAGCAATGTTCGTTTGTGGGCACGGTTGGAGACGACAGCTACGGCCGATTTGCGGTCGAAAGTCTGCGCCAAGCTGGAGTCAACACGGAATCGGTCAAGATCACTCCGGATGACTCCACCGTGACGGTAATCACGGTGCTGCCGACCAACGGAGACCGCCTCATTTATGTATGGCCGCCCCGGGGTGGTGCTCATGGCCTCCTCCAATGGGACCAAGCCGTCGGAGCCCTGGAGGGTTCCGACTGGCTCCACGTTTCTGGTATTTGCTTGCGCCTGTCTCCTGCACGTGAAACGATTCTCAAGGCGATGCAGCGTGCAAAAGAAGCAGGCATTTCCGTATCCTTCGACCTCAACCTCCGTCTCGAAAACTGGGGATGGGAAGCCGGGTTTCGAGAAGTCGTCGAGAGTGCCATGACGAGCGCGGACGTGATTTTCGGAGCGGCGATCGACGAGATCAATCCCATGGCAGGTCTGGATGATCCGATCCAGGCGGCCACCCAGCTGGCCGGCCCGAATCGCGTGGTCATAGCCCGAATGGGGAAGAGAGGTGCGATGGCTTGCTCCTCCGATGGGATAACCCGGGCACCAAGCTTCGACGTCGAGGTGGTCGACACGGTGGGTGCAGGCGATGCCTTCAACGCCGGCTTCATTTCGGCACGAAGACGACAACTAGACATGGCCGAAGCCATCCGTTGGGGAAACGCCGTTGCTGCTCTCACCATCGCCAAAGCGGGCGCCCGCTCGACACCTACCCTCGACGAAGTGGAGCGGCTGCTGGCTAAGTTACCGGCAGGCAGCCGAGATCCGGGGAATCGGCGCGGTACCGAATCCGACGAGCAACAAGAGCTCGATTAGGGAAAGTGACTTGATCATGGTTGAAGCAAGAATCATTCTCTCGGGGTTATGGGTAGCGCTCATGCTTACCTACTTGCTGGGAGACGTTCTGCGAGTATTCGCAGGAGATTTCGTCGCCGGTGAGATGGATGGCAAGCCGGTTTCTCCAGCACTCTGGGTGGTTGCGGCCGTCGTCATGCTCATTCCGATCGTAATGCTCGTCCTATCCCTCACGCTGGGGTACCCGGCAATCCGATGGGCCACCATTGTCGCTTCGGTGTTTTTGGTTCTCTTCAATCTGGTCGGGTTGCCATACGATGGCCTCTACGACAACTTTTTGATCGTTGTCGGATTCGTGTTCAACGCGCTAATCGTTTGGCACGCTTGGAACTGGCAAGTCGCCGGGTAGGTCCATCAGGAGCTCCGTTGCCAACTGAAATTGGGTACGAGGATGCCCTCACCCGGCACCCCATATTTGATCAACGTGAAACAGATCAAGATCGTGGCGAGAGGCACCGGGCGCTCGGCATACACTGAATCTGCCTGGAAGGTGGCCAGCTTCGCACCGTGCTCGGTCAGCATCCAGGGCGATTGGTCGTATCGTTTCCGGCTCGTCGGATAGAAGTTGTAGGCGTAGTCCTTGCCGTTGATACCGTAGGATCGTTGGCCGACCGAAGATCCAACCGCCAGCCTGCCGGTGGGGCAGGTAACCACCGGAACAAGCTCACCACCCATGCCGCCCGATCCGATCCGCCATTTCGTACCGTCCGGAAGTTCGACGCGACGCCCCCTCCCGAGAAAAACCCGAAACCAACCGTCGCGGCCCAACCGGGCGAGAACCTTCTGCTCGCCGTCGGGCGATCGAGCTTGGACCAACAATGATGAAGGGAATCGGATCCACCTGACCCGCTGCATGGATGCCGAACCGACAATACGCTCCATACCCAAACAGTAGGCGACGGTCGGGAGCAGGAAGGCCTACCGAACGAAGGAGACAAGTGCGGGGGAGGGGAGCAGGTTGACCTGGCAAAACGGCGCCGGCGAAGCAGCCAGTTCAAAGCCAGTAGATCGTCAAACTCGTTATTGCGGCGGTACTCTGGGCGAACATTCAACCAATGAGGCAGAGGGTGAAGAAGTATCTCGCCTACACGGCCAGGCTCGCAGCTGACACTCCGGCCGACCGGAACCGGATTGTCGACTTCTGGCGCGTTTTGGCGATACTCATTGTGGCCTTCGGGCACTGGTTAGCGGCCTCAATCTGGCTTATGCCGGACGGCGAGATCGCCCTGCTGAATTCTCTCGAATGGATCCCCTATGCGGCCTGGGTCACGTGGATCGTGCAGGTCATGCCGATCTTCTTCCTGGCGGGCGGATACGCCAATGCGCGGGGCCTCCGCAAGGTGGCGGCCAATGCCCAACTGCGCCGCGACTGGATTACTGCCAGGGCGTGCCGCCTCTTCACTCCTGTTGT
>CAJQPD010000183.1 GCA_905480085.1 uncultured Acidimicrobiia bacterium | reverse complement strand
CCGGCAATCGGGTTGCCCCTGACTTGTATATCGCTTGCGGGATCTCGGGCGCCATCCAGCATTGGGTTGGGATGATGGGATCCAAGCGGGTCCTGGCCATCAACACCGATCGGGAAGCTCCCATGGTGACGAAGGCCGACTACGCCGTGATTGGTGACGTAAACGAAATCCTCCCGGCGGTGATTGCGGCCATCAAGGCCCGCTAAGCACCGCCTGCTTTGGGTCGAGTGTGCATCCAAGTTCGGTATTCCAATTCGTATGCACACTCGTTTGAGCGCGCCCTGCCTTGTCCTGGTCGAGTGTGCATCAGGATGCGATATTCCAATTCGTATGCACATTCGACGATTGGGCGCGATGGCCGGATCGGCGACCGAACTCCTCGATCGTTCGCACGCATCTGGCCGGATCATTGGTAAGGGCTTCCCACGTGAACCGAAGCACTGCAAAACCTGCTGCGACGGCGGCGTTATCACGAGATCGGTCGCGTTCGAAGTCCTCAGTCTTTGTATGCCAGGACCGGCCGTCAAGCTCAACGATCAGCTTCCACGCCTCGATGAAGAGATCGACCCGACCGGCGCCGGGTGCCCAGGGAAGCGGAGCCTGGCGCTGCATCTCGGGGATCATTGCTTCACCGAACACCCTCCAGGCCAGCGCCTCTAGTTCGCTCTCGGGGGGAACATATCCTTGGCCGGATCTCTCAAGGATGATGGGCCCGAGGGTTGCCATGCCGCGCATTCGGTGACCTTGGTACCGCAGGTATATCTCCTGGATCTCGGCGAGCGCCGCCGGGTCGCGCATTAGGAGGTCGTCGGCGATGCGATTGGTTCGTAGGGGGTCTACCCATTGGACGACCACAAATAAGGTTTCAGCTGGCGCGGCAACCTCGAGGCCCCCGAACGTAACTCGCCTCGTCGTTGGGAAGAACTGTGATCGGGTTACCCGCGCCACGCGGGAACGAGCATCGCCGGAGTACGGAATCGTGATCTCCGGGAGCCTTGGCTGGGTGAACCCGCTGAACTGATGTATGGCCGCTGCGGATCGGCCGCTGATGAAGCACTGATCCTTGCTCAGAAAGGCAGTCCATAGCTGGCGTTGCACAGTGTTCGGGCTGCCGGCAACGGTCCATACCGTCTTACACACCCGATGCCACTCGCCGTTGCGGCATTGCTTGTTGATGAAGTTTTGGTCAATCCCGAGTCCGGTGAGCTGTTGGTAGCTGAGGACTCCGTGCTGCTGGCTCGCCAACTGGTTGACTTCGGAAGGATTTCGGTTCACCCGGTCAGGTTGAGGCATCCGCCGTTGGTTTGCAATAGGTCTGATCGAGTGTGCATCTGCATTGGTCTATCGAGTTTGTATGCACACTCGATCCGACTGGCAGGCGCTCTCCCAAACGAGTGTGCATCTGAGTCGGATAACGCAGTCTGGATGCACACTCGACCAAGGCAGCAGGCTGGAACCGCGAAAACGGTCCTTGCTGATGGCAGTCCGGTTTTGTACTCCGGCCTTACCAGTGGACTATCGTACAGTTGTCGCTGAAGGCGACTTCCGGAACAATTCAGGAGGCAATATGAAATCCATGCGCTTGATCGCGCTACTCGGAGTCCTCGCGCTGGTTGCAGCCGCGTGTGGCGGCACCGACGACACGACCACTACCACCGCTGCGGCGGTGGCTGAGACGACCACCACAACGGAAGCCGTGGTCGATACACCGACAACGACCGAAGGCACCACGGAGACCACCGTGGGCATGGCCGACGCCATCAAAACATGTCTGGTGACGGACCTGGCTGGGGTCGACGACCGCAGCTTCAACGCCAGCGCATGGCAGGGTGTCCAGGACGCAATGGCCGCCGGGTATGCCACGGAAGATTCCTTCTTCCTGGAGTCCACCGACGCCGCCGACTGGCAGCCAAACATTGACCAGATGGTCTCGCAGGGCTGCCAGCACATCGTGACCGTCGGTTTCGCTCTGGGAGAGGTCACGGCGATCAACGCTCAGGCCCATCCTGATATCACGTGGACGATGATTGACAACGTGCTTACCGACGAGACGTTTGCCCCATTGGGCCTCGACAACGTTCGTGAGCTGGTTTACCAGACCGACCAGGCTGCGTTTGCAGCCGGATACCTGGCCGCAGGCGTCACCACGACCGGTGTCCTGTGCACCTACGGTGGTGCCAACTTCCCGACCGTCTCGATCTTCATGGACGGCTTCACCCGCGGTGCCTTGCACTACAACGATGTGAAGTGTACGAGTGTTGAGGTCAAGGGATGGGATCCGGAAGCCGGCGACGGCTTGTTCACCGGAAGCTTCACCGACATGGCACTTGCTCGTAGCACCGCTGAAAGCTTGTTCCAGGAGAACTGTGACATCATCATTCCGGTCGGTGGAGCCATCAACCTGCCAGCCGGTGACGCCATCAACGACCTCGGTCTCGATGCGGCACTCATCGGCGTAGATGCCGATGCATATTTCGCCATGGACTCGCAGTACCAGTCACTGTGGTTGACCACGGTTGAAAAGGCGATCGCTCCGTTTGTCACCCTGGCGGTCCAAGACCAGCAGGAAGGCAACTGGGCGCCTGGTTCGTTCGTCGGCAACCTGGCCAACGACGGTGTCGGTCTTTCCGACTATTACGACTGGGACTCAAGGGTCTCGGACGAGTTGAAGGCCGAAGTCGAGCAGTTGTTGCAGGACATCAAGGATGGTGTGGTCAAGGCGGACTTCACACCAGTCGGTTACTAGACGCCACAGCCAACAGAAAAAACTGAGAGTGGGGCCCTGAGAGGGGCCCCACCCTTTTTTCGTGATAGGTTCTGTGAGTCTTGTTTGGTCGCTGTCGGAGGATCTGTTGGAACTTGCTCTAACTGGCATCACAAAACAGTTTCCTGGTGTTCTCGCGAATGACGATGTCAATCTGACCGTCTCCGAAGGCGAGATCGTTGCCCTGCTCGGTGAAAACGGAGCGGGCAAAACGACTCTCATGAACATTCTGTACGGTCTGTACCGACCCACCTCGGGTACGGTGTCGATCGACGGGAAGCCGGTCGAGTTCCATTCGCCCGGCGACGCCATCAATGCGGGGATCGGGATGGTGCATCAGCACTTCATGCTCGTTCCCGTCTTCACCGTTGCCGAAAACGTGATTCTGGGAGATGAACCAACCAAACGAATCGGCATTCTCGACCGGGCTCGAGCCCGCAAGACCGTCACCGAGATATCCCGCCGCTACAGCCTCGACGTCGATCCAGACGCCACCATCGAGGATCTACCGGTAGGTATTCAGCAGCGGGTCGAAATCATCAAGGTCCTTGAGCGAGAGGCCCGTTTCTTGGTCTTCGATGAGCCGACTTCGGTGCTCACGCCAGCGGAAGTTGAAGGGTTTTTCGAAATAGTCAGTAGCCTGAAAGCCGACGGCAAGGGCATCGTTTTTATCAGTCACAAACTTGGCGAGGCACTCGAGATCGCCGACCGGATCGTCATCATGCGACGGGGCAAGACCGTGGCAGAGGTGCTTCCTAGTCAAGTTGACGAAGCCGGCCTTGCCGAACTTATGGTCGGCCGACCGGTCGACCTGACCGTCGACAAGACCGAAGCGGACCCCAAAGATGTTGTACTCGCGGTCGAACATCTCATGGTGCTCGATGACCGCAATCGTCGGGTGGTCGATGGGGTGTCGTTCGAAGTCCGTTCTGGTGAGATCGTCGGCATTGCGGGCGTGCAGGGCAACGGCCAGACCGAAGTGGTTGAGGCTCTGACAGGTCTACGGACCCCGCTCGGGGGCACCGTGCTCCTCAACGGCAAGGACATGACGCTGGCGACTCCTCGAGAGATGCACAAAGCCAATGTGGCGCATGTGCCCGAGGATCGCCAGAAAAGCGGACTGGTGCTGCCATTCACGGTGGCCGAGAACATCGTCCTCAACTCGTACTACGAAAAGCCTTTGTCCAGGGGCGTGCGAATGGATTGGGATGCCGCCCACGACCAGGCGGTTCGTCTGGTCGACGAGTACGACGTGCGTACCCCCGGCGTCGATGTGCTCGTGTCGAATCTCTCCGGTGGCAATCAGCAGAAAGTTATCGTCGCCAGAGAATTTGACCGCGACGTGGCCCTCGTGATTGCCTCACAGCCGACCAGGGGGATCGACGTTGGCTCTATCGAATACATCCATTCGCGGATCGTCGAGGAGCGTGATCTTGGGGCTGCCGTGCTTATCGTCTCGTCCGAGCTTGACGAGATCATGGCTCTTTCCGATCGGATCCTGGTGATGTACGAAGGCAAGATCGCCGGAGAATTCGACGGGTCGGCCAGTTCCACCGAGATTGGCCTGGCGATGCTCGGCAGTGCAGACGAAGTGGAGGCGTCATGAGTGACGGCGAACAGCCTCTCGACGAAAGCGGTCAGGTTGAACCGCCACCGGTAGCAGGCCCACAGTCGACGCTCGGTCGTATCGTCGGAATCGGTAGCTCACTTCGCCAGGCGCTTGTCGTGCCGGCACTGGCGGTGTTGACGGCTCTAATCGTTGGTGCGGTGATCATCGCGGTGACGGATCTCGACACCCTCCCCTTGTGGGGTACCGATCCAGGAGAGGCTTTCCGACTAACCATGAGCGGGATCGGGAAAGCCTACAAAGCTCTCTTCGTCGGTTCGGTTGGTTCCCGGCGAGCCATTAGTGAGACCCTGTTCGCCGCCACGCCGTTGATCCTGGCGGGACTGGCTGTGGCGGTCGGGTTCCAGGCAGGTCTCTTCAACATTGGTGTGAACGGTCAGATGCACATCGGTGGCATGGCGGCTCTCTGGGTGGGATTCAGCCTCACCCTCCCGGCGTTCATTCACATTCCGCTCGCCATTGCCGCCGCGATCATGGCCGGGGCCATCTGGGCGGGGATCGCAGGGTTCTTGAAGGCCCGAACCGGCGCCCACGAAGTCATCACCACGATCATGTTGAACTTCGTGGCGCTTTTCCTGGTGGATTATTTGCTCAAGACCTCTGTGTTTCAGGCAACCGGACGGAACGACCCTATTTCGGAAAAGGTGAATGCCACCGCCCAGTTTCCAACACTCCCCACCTTTGATCGCCTGAATATTGGGTTCTTCTTTTCGTTACTCGCCGTGGCCTTTGTGTGGTGGTTGATGTACCGCTCGACGATCGGCTTCGAATTCCGGGCGGTCGGTTTCAACCCGCACGGGGGCCGGTATGCCGGCATGAACGTTGCCTGGGTGTACGTGGGTGTGATGGCCGTCTCAGGCGCCCTGGCCGGGATCGCCGGCGCGAATCCGATTCTCGGGTTGGAGCCATATCGAGGGACCTCGGGTTTCGCCGGCACGATCGGGTTCGACGCCATCGCCCTGGCGCTGCTTGGTAGATCACATCCGATCGGCGTGTTGTTCGCCGGGATTCTGTTCGGCGCGTTGCGGGCGGGCGGGCGAGAAATGCAGGGCGCCGCCGGTGTGCCGCTCGATCTGGTTCTGGTTCTTCAGGCGTTCATCATCGTCATGATCGCGGCGCCCCGTCTGGTGCGAGCGATCTACCGGATCAAGACCCCTGACCAGGACGTCAGCACGACGATTTCGACCGGTTGGGGTGGCTGATGGCAACGTCGGTTAGTGCCGAACCGATCGTTCAAATCCGGTCTACGCCGGATGAGCGGCGAGCCACGGTCATCGGTATCGTCCTCATCGGGCTGGCCGCCTTCGTGTTGTGGGTGTTTGCACTGGGGGTGGAGTCGGGTCTCGAATCAACCTTCAATCTTTCCCTGCCGGGTGACCCGGCCTTTATCTGGGTAGTTGACTCGCGAGTGCTCTCCTTCCTGGTGGCGGCGATGATCGCCTTCATCGGTGGTTGGGTTCTTCGGCGTACGCATCTGAAGTGGACCAACCTCGGTTTGGCAATCGCGCTTGGCCTGTTTGTCCTGGCCTTCTTGACGTGGGCGGCCGCCGACAAGTCGTTCAGCCTCGTTGGCATGTTGCGATCGACGGTCATTTTGTCCGTCCCGGTAACGCTCGGGGCGATGTCGGGGTTGATGTGTGAGCGCGTGGCGGTCATCAATATCGCCATCGAAGGTCAGCTACTGACCGCGGCATTCGTTGGAACCGTGGCCGGATCTGCCTGGGGGATCTGGGCAGGACTCATCGGAGCGATGCTCACTGGTGCACTCCTTGGTGCGGTTCTGGCCGTACTGTCGATTCGCTACCGGATCGACCAGATCATCGC
>CAJQPD010000182.1 GCA_905480085.1 uncultured Acidimicrobiia bacterium | reverse complement strand
CTCACGGACCTCATCGAAGAGGGACGACACCTCGACTTCGTGCTGGCGATCGGTCCGATTCCGATGATGAAAGCGGTGGCGGAAGTGACCCGTCCTCATGGCATTGAGACGGTGGTGAGCCTCAACCCCATCATGGTGGACGGAACAGGGATGTGCGGTGGATGCCGGGTAGCGGTCGGGGGAGAGACCAAATTTGCCTGCGTCGACGGTCCTGAATTCGACGCCCACCAGGTCGACTTTGAGCTTCTTGCCATGCGCAACCGTGCGTACGCAGGATTCGAGCATGCGCGCAGCGACGAGATGGACCAGGAAACCGCCCGGCGCCAACTCTTGCCGGTTGCGCCGGAGGTCGTCGCATGACCGAGTTCACCCTCAAAGAGCGCATGGCTATGGCCCGCCAGAAGATGCCAGAGCAGGAACCCATCGAACGCAAGGGAAACTTCACCGAAGTCAACCTCGGATTCACAGCCGAGTTGGCCGTCGCCGAAGCGCAACGGTGCCTCATGTGCCGTCGGCCGGTTTGCATCGAGGGGTGTCCGGTGGGCGTGCAGATCAGAGATTTCATTGGTCTCGTTGCCGAAGGTGACTTCGATGGGGCTGCCAAGGTCATCAAGCTGGACAACTCGTTGCCTGCCGTATGTGGGCGGGTGTGCCCGCAAGAGGACCAATGCGAAGGAGCCTGTGTCCTGGAGCGCAAAGACAAACCGATCGCCATCGGGGCGCTGGAAAGGTTCGTGGCCGATTACGAGCGGCTCAACGGTATCGCAACCGCTGACGCTCCACCCGTTCCCACCGGCAAGTCGGTCGCCATAGTCGGTAGCGGTCCCGCCGGATTGGCATGCGCCACCGACCTGGCGAGACTCGGCCATGACGTGACTGTTTTCGAGGCACTCCACGTCCTTGGAGGCGTGCTCAGCTACGGAATCCCCGAATTCCGACTCCCGAAGGAAATCGTGCAGGCCGAGATCATCCAGCTCGAAAAGTTGGGCGTTACCTTCACCACCAACGCGGTGATTGGCATGATCGATACCCTCGACGACCTACTTGGCGAGGAAGGTTTCGATGCCATATTCGTCGGGGTGGGTGCCGGATTACCTCGTTTCCCGGACATACCGGGCGAGAACCTGGTCGGGGTTTACTCGGCCAACGAATTCCTGACCAGGGTCAACCTTATGAAGGCCTACAAACCGGACGCCGAAACCCCGGTCTACGACGTGACAGGCAAGACCGTTGCCGTGTTCGGGGGAGGCAACACCGCCATGGATGCGGTCCGTACCGCCGTGCGGCTCGGGGCAGCCAAGGCGTCGATCGTGTATCGCCGTTCCGAGGCGGAAATGCCTGCCCGCAAAGAAGAAATCGTGCATGCCAAACACGAAGGTGTCGAGTTTCGGATGCTTGCCAGCCCGGTGGAGTTCCTCGGAAACGAGCAGGGCGTTCTCAGCGCGATGCGTCTGCAGGAGATGGAATTGGGAGAACCCGACGACAGCGGGCGGCAGAGTCCGGTGCCGATCGCGGGGAGCGAATCGGTCGAAGACGTCGACATGGTCGTCGTGGCGATTGGAAACAGTCCCAACCCCCTGCTGCAGAAAACCACCCCTGATCTTGAACAGACCAGACGGGGAACAATCGTGGCCGATGACGCGACGGGCCGAACCACGAAGCGGGGTGTGTTCGCCGGCGGCGACATCGTGACCGGGGGAGCCACAGTCATCCTGGCGATGGGGGCCGGCCGACAAGCTGCGGTGTCAATCAATGACTACCTCAATACGGGTGTGTGGGAAATCGGACCCGGGGAGCCTAAGGTCGTCTGAGGATCTCCCGCTCCGAAGCATTGGGGTCGGTCGATGACGATCAACGTGCCGAGCGAGGACGACAACACCCATTCCAGCTCTCGACTTTGAGGACTGGCCGCTCGACCGGTCGGTGAAACTTGAGCTGTCCGTCCTGAACCGGCTGGGCATCGCTGGATGCTGTCCCGTGCGCAACGTCGAGAGCCGCGATCTGTACAATCCGTTTCCCGGACGCACCCCCTGATGGCATGCGTTGTCCGACTATTGGGCGCTGCTGAGGGGGCGGTAAGTGGTTATTGAGGGCTGAGTGGAGAGAGGGCGGACGCGTTGGTCACTTCCCATGAAACGGTCATCATTGGAGGCGGAATCGCCGGGCTCGCCTGCGCCCGCCGACTTCACGATGGACAACGTCCTTTCCTCTTGATCACCGAGTCCGTCGGAGGCCGAATCCGCCGATCGGCCGACGGCACGGCCAATCTTGGCGCCTATTACGTGCGGGCCGATTACACCCACGTCAACCAGTTTGTCGATCGGGGCCGTCGCATCAGGAGGCGGGATATTCTGCGGGGAGTCGGCGCAGGATCGTTTAGTAGAAGCGACCTGCCGCTCGTCATGCATGTACCAGAGACAGTCCGTTTTCTTCGACTCATGAGCGAGTTTCGACGCCACTACGCCTCGTTCCAGCGGGACTGCGAGCACACCCCACAGGAAGCCGTTATCGAAGCGAGTACCTATTTGCGAGACCTGTACCGCGAACCGGCCAATGAGTTCATTGCCCGACATCGGATCACAACCATTGCCAGGACCTACTTTGCGCCGGCAATACATGGAACAGGGTTTATCGGCATTGATGGGCTGACCGCCTTTGCGCTCCTGGTCGCAGTTCTTCCGACCGTTATTCCGATGTTTGAGTACACATTCCGCCCCGACGTTCTCATGGGTGGGTTCGAAGGGTATTTGTCGGTTGATTCGGTTACGAGCATTTCCCGGACGAATGACGGTTACTCCGTCCAGACTCTGAATGGCGATAGCCATGAGGCCCGCAATGTGGTGGTCGCCACTCCCACGGGTGTTTCTGCGAAGTTGCTTGATCTCGGACCTGTGAAGCTACCGATTTCCGCCCATATGTTCCTGGTGAGGGGCACCTTGCTTGCACCGTGGGCAAAAACAATCGTCACACTCTTCCCGCCAGGGGAGACGGCCTTCGGTCTTGCCAGGCAGATTGATGGTTCAACGGTGTTCTGCTCGGCGTCCGAGAACCCTGACTTTGCCAAGTACTTCGCGGCCTGGACCGTGGTCGAGCACGTGGCGTGGGCTCCGGCGTTCCACCTGGTAGGCGATGCACTCCTCAAGTGTGAACAAGGACCTGGTCTCTTTGTTGTTGGCGATCACAATGTATGCACGTTGGAGGACGCTTATATCACCGGCCTGTATGCCGCCAACCGGATTCTTGGCCAGTCTGCCGGTATCGGAATGTCGGACGTTCCATAAGCGACGGCTGTTGGTTATTTTGTCGCTGAAAGTGTCGACCCCCCTCGCCTTGTTCCAGAATCTGCCTTGTTAATGGTCACTTAGAGTGGTATTGTCGAACTCGGGTAGCGTCTGGGAGGACATCCATGGGAGGCTGGACAACCTTCGTGCGCGATACGCGCGGAGTGGCAATGACCGAGTTTGCGATCATCATGCCGATGTTGTTTGCGCTCATCTTTGGCATCGTCGAATTCGGTCACTTTGTTGCCTATTCAAACGCCGTTGAGACCGCCGCCCGCGAGGGTGCCCGGTATGGGTCGGCAGTCGGGATTGGGCCCAATGGGGCTCTGCAGTACCTTGATTGTCTCGGAATCCGCGATGCCGCACGGGCCAAGATCAACCTCGTCACGATCAACAATCCGGACGTGTCAGTTACCTATGACGAAGGCCCGGGTACTGGGTCTGAGTCATACAATTGTAACTCCGGGCCTTTTCCAGCAGTCTCCGATGTGGCGAACGGCGGACGGGTCATCGTGTCCATCACTGTTCCCTACGATCCGCTTCTGGACAATATCCCACTGGTCGGCCAATTCTTGAATGGTATCTCAGTGACCGCCGTCGACCGGCGCTCGATCTACCCGGGGAACGTATGAACGACCGGGGCGCTTCTGCGGTGGAAATGGCTCTACTCATGCCGATCATGCTGTTGATGGTGCTTGGATTGGTTGACTTTGGAAGAGCGGTCCTTGGCCATATGGCCATCGAGGAAGCGGCCCAGGAGGGTGCCATGTTTGCCAGTTATCACGGCACCGATGCGGGCGACTCAGCGAGTGACACTGTCGATGCTGTTCGGCTCTCGACCGGGTCGATCACGATCGCTCCAGGTGATGTCACAGTGGTTTGCTCCGGGAAAGCCGGCGGTGCTCAGCTGGCGGCCTATCCGACCGTGTCAGTTACCGTCTCGACGTCAATCATGCCGATCACGCCCCTCGTGTCGGGCTGGCTTCCGGCCGGTATCCCGCTGGTAGCTGAAGCTTCTGGAACGGTCTTTACCAAAGCATGTTTGGCAACGCCATGAAACGCTTTATTGACTCCGAGGTCGGCGCGACTGCCGTCCTCGTTGCGTCCATGATGATGCTTTTTCTTTCGGTTTTGGCATGGGCGATTGACGGTGGGGTCGCCTATGACGAGCGTCGCGACACGCAAAGCGCCGCCGACATGGCAGCCCTGGCGGCGGCCTTTGCCGGACCCGATTGTGAGAATCAGGATTGGCAGGCTGCCGGCTTGGAAGCTGCCGCAGAAAATGGCTTCAACAACGACACCGTGACCAACACCGTGACAATTACGAATCTTGCTCCGTCGCCGGGCTTTGGCCCGTATGAGGCCAGGGTTGAAAGTTATCAAGAGACATTCTTTGCCGGGGCTCTCGGAGCGGATTCGACGACGGTGGCGGCAGAGGCAGTCGCAAATTGCGTCCGGCAGTCGGGACTCGGTGGATACGCCGTGTTTGCTTCTGCCAGGAACTGTCCTCCAAACGAACTCAAGATCAACGCTTCCGGGATCACGATCGACGGCGGGGTTCACTCCAATGGCGACTTGTTGCTCACCGCGTCG
>CAJQPD010000181.1 GCA_905480085.1 uncultured Acidimicrobiia bacterium | reverse complement strand
TAATCGTCGCCCTGGCCCCCGTGGTCTTCGACGCCAAATTCGAGAAACTGACGCCGCCCTTGATCTTTGGCACCCTGTCCATGCTGGCCGGTTCAGCCATCGTGGTCTGGCTCGGATAACACGAACTGGCGCAGCCAGTTCACCTTGTCCCCTCTAAACCAACCAACCCCCAAACCGCCACCACAGAGGGCTTGCCGTTCTGTCGACGAACCGGCGCAGCCAATCCACCCCGTCGTCGCACCACCGCAGAACGGCTCGCCGTTCTGCCGACGAACCGGCGCAGCCAGTTCGCCTAGTCCTCGCGCCACTTTCGGCCGGGCATGTGGTTGTAGATCGAGGCAATGATCCCGCCGTCAACTACCAGCGGGTGGGCAGTGACCCACGACGATTCATCTGAGGCCAGGTAGACGGCTGCGGCGGCCACATCTTCGGGTTGGCCGATGCGGCCGGCCGGGGTGACCGCCTCTCGGCCGGCGCGGATGACCGGATCCTGCAGATAGGCCGTCAACGGGGTCTCGACATGACCCGGGCAAATGGCGTTGGATCGAATTCCATATTGCGCCCACTCGAGCGCCTGCTGTTTGGTAAGCATGATCACGGCCGCCTTGCAGCTCGAGTACGCTCCGGCCCCCGGATAGGGCGCCAGCCCGGCGTTCGATGACAAGTTGATGATCGAACCGCCCCGCCCGAACTGCACCATCAATTTGGCGGCTTCGCGCCCCACGACAAACGTGCCGAACAGGGCAACGTCAACGAGCGCCTTCCAGTCATCGCTTGAGAGATCAAGCAGAAGTCCCGGGGCGGGTTTGAGGGCACTATTGACCACAATGTCAAGTGATCCAAACTGCGCCGCCGCCTGCCCGAGCACGTCGGTCACCCCGGCTTCGTCGGTCACATCGAGGTCGAAGCTCAGTCCGCCCACTTCTGCGGCCACCGCTCGAGCCCTCTCGCCATCAACGTCGGCCACGGCCACCGCGGCACCTTCCCTGGCGAACCAACGAGCGATTTCGGCACCAATACCCGAGCCGCCACCGGTGATGAACGCAGATTTACCTTCCAACCTCATGTTCGACCTCCTAGGTTCAGTGTATGCGAGCCTAGAAAACCAGAAAGGGCAACATGCGAGCTGCGCTGATGTATGGGAAGGGCGACATCAGGATCGAGGATGTTCCAATACCAGAACCGCGCCAGGGAGAACTCCTTATCCGGGTAACGGCCGCCGGGATCTGCGGAACCGATCTCAGCGAATACACCCACGGTCCCAAGCTTTTCTCGATCGAGAACCGTCATCGACAGACCGGCCACCTTGGCCCCCTCATCCCGGGCCACGAGTTCGGGGGCCGAGTAGTCGCGGTCGGACCCGATGTCGAGGGATTCGACGTCGATGACCTGGTGGCAAGTGGTGCCGGCGTGTCGTGCGGAACCTGTTTTCAATGCCGCGATGGTCTCACGAACCTTTGCGTCGACTATTGGACCGTCGGCTTGAACCGCCATGGCGGCTTGGCCGAGTTCGTTACGGTCCCCGCCTCCTGCTGCATGGAAGTTGCCTCGCTAGGACTCACCGAGACAACTGTCTCGCTGCCTCAACCGATGTCCATCGCGGTTCACGCCATGCGACGCGGCCGACCGGAACCCGGAGCGGATGTGGTCGTGGTCGGCGCCGGAGGAATCGGAGCGTTTCTCATCTATGCCCTGCTGGCGGCCGGGCACCGAGTCACAGCCGTCGACATCGACGAGGGCAAGCTGGACATTCCGACGGCTCTCGGGGCCACCACGACGACCGACCCCAACGAACTCGTACCAGTGAGGGTTGTCTATGAAGCAAGTGGAAGTGGCCCGGGACTGCGGACCGCCATGGCCGCCACTTTGAGCGGAGGGCGCACAGTGGCGATCGGTCTCCAAACAACCGACCCGACCTTAGACCTTCACGCCCTGAGCATTGCAGAGCGGGAACTGGTCGGGACCAACGCCCACCGGTTCGCCGAAAGCTTCGAACCGGCCGCTCGCCTCGTCGGGAGCCGGCCGGCCGGGTGGTCGGATTTCATCGGCGACCTGATCTCACTCGACGATCTCACCTCTCGAGTACTTCCGGAGATGAGTGATGGTTCATCGAACCGGATCAAGCACGTGTTCGATCCGGCGATCCATCGCTGAACCCGCCGCCCCTACGAGGTGACCGCCTCGCTCACCGGGCTCTTGTCGTCGATCGGCAGGTGGACGATGGCGGCCAGCACACCCAGGACGATCGCAATGATCCACACCGTCTGATAGCTGCCGGTCGCATCGTAGAGCCGGCCTCCCAGGTACACACCGAGGAAAGCCCCCACCTGGTGGGAGAAAAACACCAATCCATAAAGGGTCGATAGATAGCGAGCTCCCAACAGTTGAGCGACGGTCGACGAGGTCAGCGGAGCGGTGGCCAGCCAGACCACTCCGATCGAGGCGCCGAAGAACAAGGCTGTGGCGTTGGTGATCGGCATGACCAGCAGCAGGGTTATGAGGACCGCCCTGGTGGCATACAAAGACGCCAACAGCGTGCGCTTTCGATATCGATCTCCCAGCCAACCAAACACCAACGAGCCGACGATGTTGAAGATCCCGATGAGGCCTACCGTCAGCGAGGCGATCCCTGTGCTGATGCCTTTGTCTTCGAGGAAGGAGGGCAAATGGGTCGCAATGAAGGCGACATGGAACCCACACACGAAGAACCCGGCAACCAGCAGCAGGTAGCTGTTGTTGCCGGCGGCCCCCTTGAGGATGTCGATGAATTTTTCGTCGACGACGGCGGGCCCCGCTTTGGTGATCTTGCGACCGGGCACGAACACGGTGGCAACGATCATGAGAATGGCCAACCCGGCGAACAGATTGAATGAGGTGCGCCACCCGAAGGCGGTCAATAGCTGACCGGCCGTCGGCGTGAGCACTGCCATACCCAACGAGGTTCCAGCGGTGATGAGCCCGAACGCGAACGTCCGCCGCTGCGCGCTGACTACTTTGCCAACCGCTCCCAGGATGGTGGAGAGAGACAGAGCGCTGAACCCGGCACCGGCGACCAGTCCAAGGGTCAGATACAAGCCCGAAGCCTGGGTTAGGCGTGAGGTAGCGATCAGCCCTACGGCAAACAGGACTGACCCGACAACCATGACTCGCCGATGCCCCACCTTGTCGGCGATCATGCCGGCGATGGGTACGCCCATCGCCAGGTTCAAGATGGCGATGGCCAGGCTGAACTGTTCACGCCCGGTTTGTAGATCGGCAACGATTGGCTTGAGAAACACGCCAAACGCCTGTCGGGTACCCATCGACAGAAAGGCGATGGAAGCGCCGGCGACGATGACCACCCAGGCGGTGGTTGTCCTGGATTTTGGGGATGCGTCGGTTAAAGCGATCTCTACAAGTTACTCGGGAATCACGGGCGTGAGCACGTGGGCCGGTCGATCAGGTCCGAAGTGAAGCGTCGTCTCTCCACCAAACAGCTCCGCCGGCCGGTCGCGTGGGTCATTGTGCAGAAACGGGCCGCATCCGGTAAACACATTCTTGAAGTTGGACAGAGTTGCTTCCTCCATGACCCCTTCGTACTCATAATCCTTGCCCTTGACCTGGAGCGCCACCGTAAAGCCGGCCGGGACCACTATCGACGTCGGCCAGATCTCGATGTCAAGTTCGTAGACCTCACCGGGGGTCAATGGCTGTCGCTCGTCGTGCGTGTGATAGGGCCGATACGGCTCGGAGATAGCCGGGTCGAGCTTACGGTGCGAAGCTCGCAGCCAGCCCTGAGCCAAAGGTGTCAGGGGATCGAGGGCTCCCTGGAACGTGACTTCGGTTCCCTCCGGATCGAATGCCCGGAAAATGAGAAACAGATCGGCATCGGCGGTTGACGACGAGATCCACAGCTTGGATGCAAGCGGTCCGGTGAATTCGGTGTCCGTCACTAGCGGCGTCGACCGAAACGTAAGCCCCTCCCCCATCGCCTCGAATGGTATCGCTGAAGACTCCGACGGCGGTTCGGTCGACAACGAGAGGTCCGGGTGCAGATACATCTCGGTCCACTGCGTGCGCGGGATCGGCCAGTCGGCTTCCATCCGCTTGACGAACCGTTCGCCAGGATGCCGGACGAGCAGCTGAGCCCGGGGACGTTCGCCCCAACCGTTGGCGTCACCTTTGAGGAAATGGTCAAAAAAGGCGAGTTGTTGTTCGCGGCCATAGTCCGTGTAGAACTCGGTCCAATGTTCGATGCCATGCGCCTCAAGCCATTTGTCTTTCGAGGCAGCCCGAACGTATCCCTCGAAGTTCCCGCGCGGATGGAGTCCCTGTCCGCCCCAGTTGGCCGCCGAGAAGATGGGCACTGTCACGTTCTCCCATATGGGCGAACGATCCTTGTGATATTGATCGTCTAGCGGATGGGAAACGATCTCGGCACCAAAGTCGCACCGGTTGGCGGCGAGTTCATCTTCGGTCAATTCCTCGTCGCCGCAGATGTTGAGTCCCGAGTTCGGATCAACCCCTCCGCGACTGCCCAAACCGTATTGCACCGTCTTGACCTGCATGTCGTACCAGTTCTCCCAGAAGGTACAAACGATTCCGCCGTGATGGGTCATATCGCGGTACCAATCGGCGGCACCCTCCCACGTGCAGATAGCTGCCAGATGAGGCGGCTGCAATGACGCCACATGCCAGGCGTTGATGGCGTAATAGGAAATGCCGTTCAGGCCAACCTTGCCGTTCGACCAGGGCTGCACGCCCGCCCACTCGATGCAGTCGTAGAAGTCTTTCGTTTCCCGCGGCGAAAAGTGGTCGACGTATCCGGGCGATCGACCGGTTCCCCGAGAGTCAACCCGCACGCAGGCATAGCCCTCCGGCACCCACTTTTCCGGATCGACGACTTCCCAGTTCTGATACTTGTTCGACGAGTTGGCGGTGACATCCGGATGCTTCTCGGCCATCCGTGTCCAGGCACTCGGGTACCCCTCCTGGAATGGCAATCCCTTCGCATAGGGTCCGTACGACAGGATGACCGGATGAGCGGCGTCATCCATGGGTCGGTAGATGTCGGCCCGAACTACCAGTCCGTCGTCCATCGTGATCGGTACGTCCCAGTCGATACGCATCCCGTCGCGGTCTTCAGTAGTCATGGCTGCTCCCTTTTAACAGACGATCAGTTCGGTTGGATACTTCTGGATGACATCTACGCCTTCGCCGGTGATCTGCATGACATTGCCAACTTGAACACCGGCCGGGCCGTCAATGACGTTTGGCTGAACGACCAACAGGGTGCCATCAGGATATGCAAAGTCGTCCGGGTGTGTAGCGCCCCGGTTTGCCCTGGTTCGAATAATCGGCGGCAAGTAGGCACCGCCAAATCCGTGTACGAGGTCGTCCCAAATGTCGAACCCCTGGCGCGAAATGATCTCGGCCGCATCGAGCACCTGACCAACGGTGGCGCCCGCTCTCAACACGCCCACAATGTCGTCATACGCTTGTACGGCCAATTCGTGCAGGGCTCGATACCGCTCGTTCGGTTCGGAACCGATCGTGAAGGTACGGAGAATCTGGCCGGAGTATCCCCAGAAGGTCGTGGAGATCTCGGTGACGAACACATCGCCTCC
>CAJQPD010000180.1 GCA_905480085.1 uncultured Acidimicrobiia bacterium | reverse complement strand
GTCGAACCGGGGAACTCATGGCCTTCAAACGAGGAGCATTCGCAATCGCCATCGCCGGCCAGCTTCCGATCTTGCCAGTTACCATCGCCAGGCCCGGTGGGACCCAGCGATGGTAACTGGCAAGATCGGAAGCTGGCCGGCGATGGCGATTGCGAATGCTCCTCGTTTGAAGGCCATGAGTTCCCCGGTTCGACTTCGGGTTCCTTCGGGATAGACGATGACGCTGCGGGCGGCATCGGTGTTGGCCCGGGCGTCTGCCGTCAGCTGAGCATGGACGCTTGATCCGTGTTGGGTCCGGTCAACTTTGACCATCCCGGTTGCCTTCATTGCAGCACCAACCACCGGGATCCGATACAGCTCTTTCTTGGCCATGAACCGGCCGGGAACCGGTACGGCCAACAGATCGGCCATGATGTCGAAATTCGACTGGTGGTTTGACACGATCACATATGATCGGGATTCGTCAATCGTCGCTCCGCCCGCTGAGAATGTTACGCCTCCCAACGTGAACCAGGCTTGGCTCCATTTTCTGAGTATCCGGTCAAGCAGGGGCGAGTTCGGTCGGATGGCCGCCACGACGATTAACATCGCTGAGACAATGAGCGTGACGACAAAGCCGCTCACGATGAGCAAGCCGGTTCTGATCCAAGCAATCATGGCGGCCCAAACTAGCCGCCTGCCAGTAGGCTCGCCCTTCATGGCGACAAAACGATTGTGGCGAGAGTGGGCGAATAGTCAGGTCTGGACGGCCGATAGTGTGCGGATCCGATCCGGGATCGAAGCCTTTCTCAGGGAACTTGAAGCTCCGATCGTGTTGACGTATGCGGCGATGCCTGGTGAAGCCGACGTCGAATCAATCGACGGGGCGGGCGAACTGCTCCTTACCCGGACTCCAGATGTAGGGGGCCTCACCGTCCATCGGGCTGACTCGCCGATGGAGACCCACCGCTGGGGATACCGGCAACCTGTGGAAGACGCGGCCCGGGTTGAATCCGCAAAGATCGACGTGGTACTGGTTCCCGGTGCACTTTTCGATAGGCGAGGCGGCCGGCTTGGCCACGGGCGAGGGTATTACGATCGGCTGCTCGCCACCTGCCGACCTGCTGTGATCCGGGTGGGGGTAACCACGGCAGGCGCGATTGTTGAGAGACTTCCCACGGAGCCGCATGACATTGCGATGACCCACCTCGCCACTGAGACCGGTGTTCGTCCGGTGTCAGGATGATCCCATGAAGCTGGCGCTCAATCTGGGGTATCTCACCCGCGCAAACCGCCCCGATATGGAGCTGATTCTCGAGGCGGAGCGGCTTGGGTACGACTCTGTCTGGGCTGCGGAGGCTTGGGGTTCGGATGCGGTGACGGTGCTGTCGTGGATTGGAGCGCAGACCTCGACCATCAAGCTTGGTTCGGCCATTCTCCAGATGCCCGCTCGTACGCCGGCCATGACTGCCATGACCGCCGCCACCCTGGACCGTCTGTCCGAGGGTCGATTGCTACTTGGCCTCGGATTGTCGGGTCCACAGGTCGTCGAGGGGTGGCATGGGGAGGCGTACGGCAACCCGCTCGGCAAGAGTCGTGAGTACGTTTCCATCGTTCGGAAAGTATTCAAACGGGATGGACCGTTGATCCATAGTGGCGTGCACTACCAGATCCCGTTTGCCGGTCCGCAGGCAACCGGCCTTGGCAAGCCATTGAAGCTGATGACCCATCCGCTCCGATCGGATCTGCCGATCTATCTTGCCGCCATCGGGCCCAAGAACGTGGCGTTGACTGCCGAAATCGCCGACGGTTGGCTACCGGTCTTCTACTCGCCCGAACGGGCCGGCGAAGTGTTCGGGCCAAGCCTTGCGTCCGGATTGGCGAAGGCGTCCGACCCCGGCAAATCGTTCGACGTTGCGCCAAGCGTGGCGGTTGTCATTTCCGATGATCTGGCTGCGGCCCGCGATCGGCTCCGCCCCCAAGCAGCCCTCTATATCGGCGGGATGGGTGCCAAGGGTCGCAACTTCTACAACGATCTTGCGTGCCGGTACGGGTTTGCCGAAGCCGCCGGGCGGGTCCAGGATCTGTATTTGGCAGGCGACAAGATGGCCGCCGTTCATGCGGTGCCCGACGAACTCCTGGACGAGGTGAACCTGGTGGGGACCCGCGAGATGGTGCGTGATCGGCTTGATGTCTGGAAGGCGTCAAACGTGTCGACTCTGCTCGTATCTGTCTCCGATCTGCCGACCTTACGAACGCTGGCTGAGCTGGCTCTCTGACGGCGTCTAGGGCAGGATCTCGAACGACTCGGTAACCCCGCAAGGCCGGACCGTGTCGTCGATCGAGTTCATGCAGTCGTCGCCGATGAATAACCGGTACTTGCCTGGCGCCACGTCAGCCGACAGGATGAATTCGCCCCAGGTTGGTTGGTAGGGCGCCATCAGTGAGGCGAAGCCTCCCTCGCTCGCCACCAACGATGGTCCGGACCAGGTGATGGTGGTCGGGTCTTGCGCGTCGCGGGTGAGCACGGTGGCATAGCCCTGACTTTCGAACCATCTGGCATAACCGACCACTGTGAAGCCGCCGGAGATGCCTACGTTGCCGACCGATTGGTCGACCGGGTGTTCGAGGACGGTATTGCCCGTCTCTATGACCGGTCGGAAGTCGAGCCCGGTGCCGATCGGCGTCTCCGCTACGTCGATGACGATTCGAGCCGGATTGGAAAGCACGGTGACGCCGGCTACCCGGCCCTCTTCATGGAGGAAACGGACTTCCAGTCGTTCGGCTTGGCGCACCGGAACCACCGTCAGGGCGAGCGCCAACTTGAAATCTGCGTTGGTCGCTTGGGGAACCACATCGACCACGCCGGGTGGAAGACTGACCGAAACACGCGTCTTTCCACTGGTCACGACGACATCGCCCCCACCCAGAATTTCGCCAGCCTCAAAGCTTGCTCCGTCGGTCGTTCCGAGGACGATCACATAGCGGTCGCAGGTGGCCGTCTGAAACTGGAATAGTCCGACCACCGCCGTTGCGTCTCCGGTTGCGGGAGTGCTGGCTGTGGCGGACCCGGTGGCCGTCTGAGCCGTGCATGGAGAGGCCTTGATGCCGGCGTCCCACTGATTGGGGTGAGCGAGGTACCGGCTGTTCACAAACCCCGAGACCCCGCTGGGCAACTGGACGCCGTACCAGGCGGTTCCACCGATCGGGTTGGCGGCCATCGGCAGAACGGTGACATCGTCCTGATTAGGCCGCAGAATGCCGACCACCTCAGCATTGACAGTCGGACCAGCCCTCACGTTGAGAACATCGCCGACTGCGACGCCGACCACGTACCAACCGACATTCGCGGTTGTATCGGGGCCCAGCGTGGTAGTGGTCGTTGATTCGATGGTGGTTTCTGTCGTCCCCAACGTGGTCGAAGTCAGCGGTGCCGTCGTAGATGGAGGCTGCGCGGTGCTGGGGGTGGGAGCCGTGGTCGGGGCGGTTGCAGGGATGCTCTCATTGGGCCCGACGGTCACGGCGGCAGGACCGCCCAAAGCTTTGGAGGCAAACCATCCGGCGGCAACGAGGAGGGTAACGGCAGCTGCCACAACTACGTAGCTGCGGCCCTTTCCATCTGGCGTTGTCATCGGTCTCCTCGACGTGCGTGAAACTGGTCCCGAACGAGCAATGATGCCACGTTCGGGACCAGGTAGTGGTCATGGGGACTATGGAGCAACCTCGAACGTCTCGGTGACACCGCACGGTTGGCTTGTGTTGCCATCGGGGCTCATGCAGTCGTCGCCGACAAATAGCTCGCAGTCACCCGACGGGAGATCGACCGTGAACGCGAACTAGCGCTGGTTACCAGGACATCGCCGCCTCCCAGCCTGTTGGCTGTTTCGAACACGTCCACGCTGTCTTTTCCGAGAACGATTACGTAGCGGTCACAGTTGCCGGTATTGACCTGGAACAATCCGACGACGGCTGAGGCATCTCCGCTACTGGGCGTCGAGGCGGTTGCTTCGCCCGAGCTCTGGCTCAACCCGGATTTGGCAATGCCCGATGATGGCCACTGACTAATCGTGATTCGATCAAAAGGCAGATTCCGGTGACCAGCTGCGGTTATGCGTAGACCTTGGTCATTTCCGGATCGTAGAGCGGCTTGGAGGTGACTACGGCCGGAAAATCATGCCCGAGGAATCTGATGTGTAACGATCTTCCCGGGTCGGAGTACTTGATCGGTAGGTATGCGTAGACGACGGTCTTTCCGACCGAGTATCCAAAGTTGGCGGTCGTCACGTTCCCGATCGGTTCGCCATCGGCGATGACCGCCTCATAACCGGTTGGGACGCACGCAGGATCATCCACGGTAAGACACGCCAGTTCTCGGTGGAGTCCGTCGGCTTTGAGAACCTGGGTCGCCGCCTTACCGACGAAGTCGTCTTTGGAGAGCGGGGCGGTCCAACCCAGGCCGGCTTCGTAGACGTCATAGTCGGCATGTATGTCACCGCCCCAGAGACGGTATCCCTTTTCGACGCGCAACGAATCCATACAGGCCAACCCGGCCAGGATGAGGTCCTGTTGTTCGCCTGCCTGCCGGATCTCGTCCCAGACATGGAGGCTCATGTTGGTTGGGACATGAAGTTCCCAGCCCAGTTCACCCACATATGAGATACGCATGGCGAACACCCTGGCCATTCCAACGTCGATCCATTGGCCGGTGAAATAACTGAAAGCCTGGTTCGAGAGATCGGTTTCCGATACGGACTCCAGGATGTTGCGGGCGTTTGGGCCAAAGAGGCCGATCGCCGAATAGGAGTCAGAGATGTTCGTGACGACCACATCGTTGGGAGCATTGCGTTCGACCCAGTCGAGATCCTGTGGGAGGGTTTCCTCCCTGGTGAACATCCAAAAGCGGTTGGATGCCATACGAGCTACCACCAGGTCCCGCTTGATTCCTCCGGATCTCGTGAGCCAGCAGGTATAGACCACTTTGCCGATCGGACCATCCATTCGATTTGAACATAGGTAGTCGGCGAACTTGGCAGCGCGCGGCCCGGCCACGTCAATGATTGACAACCCGGTCAGATCGAACAACCCGGCAGTTTCCCTGACAGCCAGGTGCTCGGCGCCGACGACTGGTGACCAGTACTTGGCGGAGTAGCCATCCCGGGCGGGAATCGCCTGGCCGTACTTGTCGAGAAGGTTCGCATTCGAGTCATACCAATTAGGCGTTTCGTAGCCGGCTACGGTGGCGAAGGCGGCTTCGGCTTCGACCTGGCGGCTGTACAGCGGGGTCCGGCGAACGCTGGGGTCTTTACCGGGTTGGCGCGGGTGGACGATGTCAAAGATTTCGCGATAGTTCGTTGGCGTGACTCGTTCGATGAAAGCTGGAGTGGTGACATGGCTTTGGAATCGATACAGATTGCAGGCCCGCATGTCCCATTCGGTTTCGCCTGTCGTCATCCATTCTGCCAGAGATTTGGCGATGCCCCCGGCGTGGCTGATCGAGCCGGCGTTGGCCGACCAGAGGCCCCGTATCTCCCTGGATTCACCGATGATTGGCATTCCGTCAACAGAAACTGCGGTCAGGCCATTGAAGGCGGAGTCGAATTCGGGTTGGCGATCTCGGAGCATCGGAATCAGCTCCTGGGCCCGCGACCAGGGTTCCACCATGTCCTGCGGGGTGAAGGCGCTCCGGGCGGTAGGGCCGACATCCTTCGGGTGCACCATATGAGGTGGGTGGTTGTATGAGCCGAGGCCCAGAGCGTTCCAGTGTTTGCGGTAGTACATGGCGCTGTCGAGGTCGCGCAGGATCGGGAACGTCATTTCGTCGTCGAGGTTGGTCGGGAGGTACTCCGCCAGTTCGGGGAGGGCGGGCGTGATGGCGTATTGGTGCTCGAAGGCCATCAGCGGGACCCGGAAACCGAAGGCGCCGCGGATGGCGGGTGTCCAGATGTTGGCGGCGATGACCACGTAGTCGCAGTCGATGTGGGCCAGAGCCGGATTATTCGTGCTGACGCCTCTCACCCGACCGTTGATGGTTTCGATGCCTTCCAGTTTTGTGTGGGCATGAAAACTCGCTCCGAGCGCCCGGCTCCGTTTCATGAGGTCTCCGACCACCTGGTAACCCGTGACTTGCGCCGAGGCGGGTGCGAACAGGGCGCCAACGAATGCTTCGGGGTCAAGGATCTGCATCTGTTGGACGGTTTCGGCCGGGGTGAGCAGTTCAGTTTCGACGCCCCATCCGATGCACTCGCCGTGTAATCGAACCAGATCTTCCATACGCTCGGGGGTCCTGGCGAGCTCGAGCCCGCCAACGCTGGCATAGTGGCGGTGTTTGTCGTCGAGTTGATCGAGTCCGGCGTAGAACCGTGATGAGTACACGGCCATCTGGGTCAGCGTTTGGTTGTGGTTGACGGCGACCACACCACCCGCCGCGTGCGAGGTCGACCCGGCGTTGATCGGGAGTTCGCCTTGGTCGATGACCAAGACCTCTTTCCACCCGTGGATGCGTGTTAAGTGGTATGCGGTGAGGGCGCCGATGATGCCACCGCCAACGATTACTACTTTGCCTGGCATGTATCTCTCGTTCCCGCTTTGTCCTGCCCCAGCAGTCTCGCTGATCGATCAACATACTGCACCTTCAACTCGGGGTTCCTTCATCGTGATGTCGAGTTGGATCGGGATTCGAGTGTGAGTGCAAGCGCGGTTGGTCGGGCGCGGCCGAACCAGAAGGTCGGATAGTTGTCGGGTACCTGATGGTTCGTGACGTATGGGCGAACGGGCTTCACCAGCTACAGTCTTGTCGATGGTGTCAGACCGCTTCGCGCCCTTCGGGGCCACGATCTTTACGACGATTACTGCCCTGGCAAGACAGCACCAGGCTATCGACCTCGGCCAGGGGTACCCCTCGTGGGAAGGCCCCGACTTCGTCAAGCAGGCCGCGATGAGCGCCATCGCCGGGGAGTCGAACCAATATCCACCGTCGATGGGGATCCCCGTCCTCCAGGAGGCGATTTGCGATCGTTTCCTGCAGGTCAGCGGACTCCAGATCGATCCTCTTGTCGAAGTGACGGTGACCTCGGGGTGTACCGAAGCCCTGGCGGCCACCTTCCTCGGCTTGGTAAATCCCGGTGATGAGGTCATCCTGTTCGAACCAACGTACGACGCTTATCCGGTTGGTTGCGCCATGGCCGGCGCCACACCGAGATATGTGACTCTCCATGGGCCGGATTTCAGATTCGATGAGGCGCAACTGCGGGCCGCGTTTGGTTCACGGACTCGCTTGATCGTCGTCAACACCCCGCACAATCCAACCGGTCGGGTATTCGACGCCGGCGAAATGGCCCTGATCAGTGAGTTGTGTCGGGAGTATGACGTAGTAGCCGTGACCGATGAGGTATACGAGTACATCACCTACGGGCGGGACCACATACGGATGGCGGCCCTGCCCGGCATGTGGGAGCGAACCATAACCTTGTCCTCGATCGGCAAGACGTTCTCGCTGACAGGTTGGAAGACCGGCTGGGCGATCGCTCCTGCTCACCTAACTCAGCCTATCCGGGCCGCCCACCAGTTTCTGACCTTCACGACCCCTAATCCCATGCAGCACGGTTCAGCGGCCGCTCTCCGAGCCCCCGAGGTCTACTTCACCGAGCTTCGGGCGATGTACCTATCGAAACGAGACCTTCTTGTCGATGGCCTGCGATCGGTCGGCTTTACAGCCGAGGCTCCCGAAGGCGCCTACTACGTCCTGGCAGATCATCGACCTTTCGGGTTGGGGACCGATGTCGAGTTCGTCCAACATTTGATCACCGAGATCGGAGTTGCTGCCATTCCTCCATCGGCGTTCTATCACGGTTCCGACGAGGGAACCCACCTCGTTCGCTTCGCATTTTGCAAAGACGAGAAAACATTGGAACAAGCGTTGGAGAGAATGTCCAGGCTGTAGCAAGTCATGTGGTCGAGCGGAGTTCACGGTGACCATGCCGTGACGGGGCCGTTAGGCGAGCAGCGTTCGGATCTGGCGAATGGCCACGATCAGGGGTGTCAGGTCTTCGTGTGAGGCGTTTTCGAAACTCTCCATAACGCGTTCGATGCGGGCGATTTGCTGGGCGTGGCGTTCGACGTATTTCTCGACGGCTTCGGGTCCGGTCAGGCCATCGGCGCGTCGTAGGATGGCGGACCCCAACCGGCGTCTGAGTCCGATTAGGTCATCCATGATGCTTTGGATTGCCCATCGGTCCCAGGGAACCCGTGGCACAAAGTCTTGTTGGGCTTCGTCCAGTCGATCAAGACAGACGACGACGCCAATATTGAGCATCACCTCGAGACATTCGATCGGGTCGCGATCGTATCGCTTGGCCAGTCGTATGGCTCCCGGCGCATGGACAAAGAGCGGCGTGTATGCGTGCCAACGCGCCACGTCGGGGGGAACATTGGATATGACGAGATGGTCGATCGTGCTCGCCCGGGCCGCCCGCCAGTAATCGGATCCACCCTGGTCCATGATCTGCTCGATAGCGGCAAAGCCTTCCACGGAGGCCTCGACGACCTCACCGATCGGGGTACCTTCTGGGACCTCGGCGAGATATCGCCTGGTCAACGCGGCCACGAGCCCATCGGCCCCGGACATGAGGATGTGCCAGATCCCGGTTTCGACGGTATCGAAAATCGCTTCGATTGCCTCCCATCGCTTGACAACCCCACTGGCGTCCCGGGCGATCTGATAGGCCTTGACAACTTCCTCAGGTCTCGCCCCTGACCGGCGACAAATGCGCGACACAAAGGTCGGCCCTTCAGAATTTACGATTTCGTTGGAGACAATGGTGGCGATGAGCCGTTTTCGAAGTGGGTGCTCACTGATCAAGTCTCCGAACCGTTCGACGATGGCAGGCGGGAAGTACGTATTGACGTCGGCAACGAAATAGTCGTCATCGGGGAGCGCTGACGCTTGGATGGATTCTCGGAGGCTCCGCTTCGAGTAGGCAACGAGTACGGCGAGTTCAGGGCGGGTGAGTCCCAGGTCCGACGTCCGGCGTTCAGCCATGACTTCCGAGCTCGGCAATCCCTCCAGCTCACGATCAAGCATGCCGTCAGCTTCAAGTTCTGCCATGAGATCTTCGTAGGCGTCGAGTCGGGGAGCCGAACTTCGCACTTCTTGAGAAAGGATCTGTGCCTGTAGATAGTTGTCGTAGAGAACCCCCGCAACAACATCCTGGGCGACCTGAGCGATGAGCTCGTGGCGTTCTTCCAGGGTCAACCGCCCGGCTTCCATGGCCAGCTGGAGCAATATCTTGATATTGACTTCCCGGTCTGAACAATCGACACCGCCAGAATTGTCGATGAAGTCCGTGTTGATATTCCCGCCACGTTCGGCGAACTCGATTCGGGCTTGCTGGGTGAAACCGAGGTTTCCTCCTTCGATGGCGACCCGGGCTCGCAGTTGAGATCCGTTGATCCGCAAACCGTCGTTGGCGCGGTCTCCGACATCGCTGTGCGACTCAGAGACAGACTTCACATAGGTTCCGATTCCACCGTTCCAGAAGACGTCG
>CAJQPD010000179.1 GCA_905480085.1 uncultured Acidimicrobiia bacterium | reverse complement strand
CGCGCTGGCCATCGTCGAGGAACCGATCATTGCCGCCGGCGGGGTGCGGCACCTCGACGACTTACGCTCGCTGATGGCACTCCAGAAGGAAGGCCATCACATCAGCGGGGTCGTTGTGGGTCGCGAAGTCACCCACGGTCGCTTCACCCTTGAAGAGGCCAAGGCGGTGATCGCCGAGGGTTATGTCCGGGACGCCGTCACCCAGACCATCGACGTCGCACCCCACATCGCCGAGGCGGCCCAAGACTTTCGCCGGGTTGCCGACGAGTGTGAACTCGCCGCATCGGAAGCTCGGACCGCGGCGGTACGGCTCATAGAGATGGACGTCCCCAAGGGTTCGGCCCACGCCTTCGCCGCTCACGGTCACCTGCGTCGCGCCGATCAGATGCTGGACGAGCTTGCCAAGCTTCACGCCGAGCGAGCCCGCTCCTAGAACCCAAGCCGACCAGCGCTACCGGGTGGCGGCCGCCCGGATCCGCCAACCGTCATACATCACAATGGTCCCCTCATCGAGGGCGTCGGCTGCCGCCAGTACCTGTTCGGCCGACTCCATCGCCCGGCGCTGGTTGACGTTGGTAACTTCCAACCCGGTGTCCCGCACGAGGGCATCAAAGAACACCGACCGGAACGGCGCATGACCAAGATGGCCCAGGTCGGCCACCCGGGCGTATCTGCTGGCCCGGCCGCTCGCAATCCCCATGAAGCTGGGGCCGTCAGATGCGGATTCTTGGAGGGGCCAGGAGGGACGCACCAGTTCTCCCTCAACGCCGTCGAACATCTCCTCGGTTCCGACCCGAACCGCTACAAACACTTTCACCAGACCTCCATACTTTGGTCTGGGCAACGTATCTCGGGCCTGTGACAGAAACGGTCGGCATCTCCGACCACCGGCTACTGGGGGGCGTGGAACGCCGAAATACCTGTGATCGCCTGGCCCAGGATGAGCGTGTGCATCTCGTTGGTGCCCTCATAGGTGTACACCGACTCGAGGTTGTTCATGTGGCGCACCACCGGGTATTCGAGCGTGATGCCGTTGGCTCCGAGCACCGAGCGGGCCTCACGGGCGACGTCGAGGGCCATGCGGACATTGGCTTTTTTACCGAAGCTCACCTGGGTGGGATGTAGACCGGTCGAATCCTTCAAGCGTCCCATCCGCAAAGCCACCTGCGTCGCCTGGTTCACGCCGATCATCATGTCGACCAATTTGTCCTGGGTCAGCTGAAACGCCGCGATCGGGGTCCCGAACTGTTCTCGTTCCTTTGCATAATTCAGCGCCGCCTCGTAGCACGCCCTGGCTGCACCAACCGCCCCCCAGGCAATCCCGTATCGAGCCTCGGACAGACACGACAGGGGGCCCTTCATGCCGGCCACACCAGGCAACATGGCTGACTCGGGAAGTCGGACGTTGTCGAAAACCAACTCGCTCGTCACCGACGCCCGTAACGACATCTTCTTGTGGATGAGGTTGGCTGAAAAGCCAGGGGTGTCGGTCGGCACGACGAACCCGCGAATGCCCTCTTCCGTGCGAGCCCACACGACGGCGACTCCGGCGATGTTGCCGTTGGTGATCCACATCTTGGACCCGTTCAACACCCAGTCGGAGCCGTCGCGTTTGGCGTTCGTTTTCATTGACCCGGCATCAGAACCGCTGTCCGCTTCGGTCAGTCCGAAACAGCCGATTACCTCGCCGGTCGCCATCCTGGGAAGCCACTCCTCCTTGTGCTCTTCCGACCCGTACTTCCAGATCGGGAACATGGCCAACGAACCCTGCACAGACACCAGGCTCCGTAATCCCGAATCGCCCGCTTCGAGCTCAAGACAAGCCAGCCCGTAACTAACCGCGTTGGTTCCGGCGCAGCCATAGCCTTCGAGGTGCATACCGAGGAGGCCGAGTTGGCCGAGTTCCCTGGTGATTTCGATTGGGAACGTCCCCTGCTCGAACCAGTCGTCGATGTCGGGCAGAATCCGGTCCGATACGAACTGCCGCACCGTGTCCTGGATCATCCGCTCTTCGTCGGAAAGTTGTGATCGAAGGTCAAGAAAGTCGAGCGGGTCAGGTTGCGTAGCCATCAGGCCTCCAGAGCGGAAGATCGTCTTCGTCAGTCTATTGCCTGACCGTGATCGCCGGATCGTCGCCGGTCATCACGAGCGGTCAAGTGAAACGACGAACTCGTCTCACTGTGGTCTAATCAGCGACATGCGTCAGAAGATCCGAGACCTCTCAGACCGGTTGGTTGCCCTCCAGCAACCGATTCGCATTCTCGATGCGGTTGGGTGGGGCGATGATGTCGCGGCCCGGTTCTTCGAAGGGGGGCAACGCTCCCAGCCAGACGTCGACGCCGATTACTACCGGAACCGCAAACCCTTGCGGTTCGAGCCGACTCACCAACGGGAAGGCTTCGCAAGTCTCCGCTCCGACGTGAACACCACACTGGGAGAGTCCCCCGTCGCCACGTTGCTCCTCGGTCGGATCGACGAATACCTCAGGGTGATCGATCTCCTCGAAGCACGAGGGACGCAGGAGTTTGGAACGATCTCGGCCGAGTTATACGGTGCCCCGACCGACGAGCTACATCCAGGGGGACCCACACTGGCCGAACTCGGAGAGCTGATGACTGACTCGCTTGCCAACATCGACTCGGGAGCGTGGGAGTCTCCGGAAGGCACCATGCTCGATGCCGACGCCAGCGTCGAGATTCTCAAAGCCCGACTTGAGACGGTTTGTGGAACCGAGCAGGTGCGGGTCATGATCGATGACGGGATCGTGGCCGATGCGGCCGCCGGGGCCGATTACATCAAGCTGCGGGCCGACGCCCAGTTCTCCGAACGCGATCTGCGCATCCTGGAGGTTCATGAGGGATGGGTGCATGTCGTCACCACCCTCAATGGCCGAAGCCAGCCATGGTGTACCTTCCTCGGGAAGGGGACACCTTCGACAACCGCCACCCAGGAAGGTCTGGCGGTGTTCACCGAGATCACCACACTGTCCTCAACCCCTGATCGAATCCGCAAGGTCACCCGTCGCGTCACGGCCATTGCTATGGCATACGACGGCGCAAGCTTTCTCGATGTGTACCGGTGGTTCCTCGATGATGGGATGTCGGAGGGCGACGCCTGGTCATCGTCGGTCCGCGTGTTCCGGGGCAGCGGACCGTCGTATGGGCCGTTCACCAAGGACCTTGCGTACAGCCGGGGTTTCCTGGAGGTGTACGACTTCATGCGACTTGCCGTTCGTCGCGGCCATGTTGACCGGCTACCACTCCTGTTCGGGGGGAAGCTGGCCGTCCGAGAAATGGGCGCCGTGGCCGAGTTGGTGCGCGAAGGGCTTGTGATCGGGCCCCAAATCGTCCCTCCGCACGTAAGCGATCTCAGCGCTCTGGCTTCGTGGATGGCTTATTCGAACCTCCTGAACCGGATCAATCTGGCTCAGATGGAACTCCACCTGCAATCCGCTCTCGAATAAGCCAGGTTCGTCCCCGCCGACAACCTGCCCCCGTCAGGCCGATCGGTCATTGCGGTGCCTCCAGGCCTGATCGATCGGTCGGTCCCGCTGACCGGCCCTGCGTGCCAGAATCAGTTCATGCTCTACCCGCTGATTCTCGAACCGATCCTGGCTCCCAAGCCGTGGGGTGGCGATCGCCTCGCCGCATATGGGAAAGCTGTTACGGCCGGGGATCGCATCGGGGAGAGCTGGGAGGTCGCCGATCTCGATCTCGATGCCTCCGGCACCGTTCCGTTCGGCAAATCGCAGATTGTCAACGGCCCGTTGGCAGGCGAGACGCTCCGTGGACTCATGACAGAGCATGGCGTTGAGCTCCTCGGGACAGCTTCCCGGTTCGAACAGTTCCCGCTGCTCATCAAACTGCTCGACGCCAGAGAGCCCCTGTCGGTGCAGGTTCATCCCACGTCCGATTATGTGGCTCATCATCCCGACACGCACATGAAAACGGAGTCCTGGTACGTGGTGGAAGCCGAACCGGACGCGGTCATCTTCAAGGGTTTTCGGCCAGGGACCCAACCATCCGACATCGCTCGCACCGCCGGGACCCCGGAGTTGGTCGGCTTTCTTCAGACGGTCCCGGTCTCGGCCGGGGACATCCACCATCTCCCCGCCGGCACGATCCACGCCCTGGGAGCCGGAGTTCTGGTCGCCGAAGTCCAAACCCCGAGTGACACGACGTTCCGCCTCTATGACTGGACGGAAGAACTGAACAGACCCGAGCGACCTCTTCAAATCGCCGAGGCGCTCGCCTGCCTCGACTATGCCGATCCGCCCCAGGCAGATCCCATCGAGCTTGGCCCCACAGTTCGATCCCTGATCCACACCGACCACTACTGGATTCACGAACATCGATCACCGGTCGGAACCCTCGTTACCGACGCCACTCCCGGACTCAGAGTCTTCATGGTGCTGGCGGGAACTGTGGCGATTGGCGCGGTCAGTGCCGGGATCGGATCCACAGTTCTCGTGCCTGCCTCAACTCCCAGCACAGTTCGTGCAGAGACAACTGCGATCGTGCTGGAGATCGGTCTGGCTCGCTAGCGGTACCTACATCGATCGCTGAGCGGGATCGAACAGACGGGTCTCGTCGCGGCCGGCCGCCACCGGGACGTAGCCGGGTACCAGGTGGTGGGGAGTGTCGAGATACACCTTCGCTTCGGGCACCTGGGCGAACCGGCCATGACTCCACCGGATCTCGACGTGGCCGTGTACCTCGTGCGGTCTCCCGTCGAGGCGATCTTTGAAGCGGGCCGTCCACTGAACCACTGGCTGCCCGCGCGATAAATCGGCTGATTGGTCGAACCCGACGAAGTCATATCGCTCCCGGAGATCCCATGGAGTCGAGACCCGATAGCGCATGTCCTGCCCATCGGCCGATTCGCCGAGCACAAAATAGGGGGCCGACTGGAGGCGAAGCAATCTCCAGACCTGCTGCTCTCTGGCCGACTTTCGCCCCAGCTGGGCAGCCCACCTGGCGGACGATTCGGCGGCGACCGCTTCGGCGAACTCCCGATACACGACAGCCAGATGACCGGGCAACTGCCGGGGAACACTCCGCTTGAGAATTTCGCGGTGGTCCTGATCAAGGTCGGTCACGAGCGTCGGAAGGTCGGCACCTGCCTCGAGACGAACCGCTTCATAAAACGCCTGATACGGCTCACCCGCCACCTCGGCGAACCAGTCCCCGGTTATCTCGGTCCGGTCTGCGAGCAGTCGATCAAACAGATTCGAGGGCGACGAGTTGGTGAGGATGTTCGACCCGTACTTACACGAGACGAGATACACATGATCGACTCGCAGGTCAGCGGGAATCTGCTCGTAGCCGGGAGGGCGATGGCCGCCCTTCCATTCGACTACCCACGGGGGTCGGCCGCGCAGGCCTTCCGGGGAGGCGGCGAACTGGCTTCCGTTCCGCCAGGCTCGTTCGAACAGGCTGGCGTACGTACCGGTCCGGTAGGCGCCTTCGAGACGTTCATATTCGTCGACTCCTACATTGCGCAGGCCCGGCGGCCGGACACCCATGCCGTGCCGAAGGTCGGAGAACCCGAACATGGCGAGTCCGGTGACAATTTCGGTGATTTCAGTTTTGAGCGCGGGCATCGCTTCGGAACAGTTTGGTGAACTGGAGTTGGGCACCGATCAGGTCGGTCGGCAGGTCTTTTTCGGTGAAGATGTGCCGGTACGTGTATACGTCGATCTCGACTCCACGCAGATCCATCCAGGCCCGCACGGCGTCGCCCCATCGTTCTTCGAGAAGGGCCTGGCGAACCTGCTCGGCTCCAACCTCGCCCAATTCAACTGCGTTCGTCTGGGCGACCAATTCGATCGCCAGGACCCGGTGCAGCGTTTCGATATCTTCGGCGAGGTACACGTCGGGCGGGTCGTTCGCAACCACCGCGTAAGCCACCCCGGACATCAGTCGTCTTCGGTAGGGGGCAGAAGGTCAAAGCCCTTTTCGATGTCGTCGTCCGACCAGAACCCGGGTAACGGCACGTCGGTTCCCTGGGCGTACGCACGCAACCGGGCGACGCCGGTCGGGTCGAACATTTCGATGGCATCGAACACACTCCACGGACCGACCGCATGAAGCGCTTTGTCACCGGGGCTGTTGGCCTTGGGCAAGTTAGATGTGACGATGAGCAGCTTGGCGGATGGTTCTTTGGCTTTGAGCACATGGGCCCGACCGAGCGTCTTCCATAGGGTGTCGGTTCGGATCAGGCC
>CAJQPD010000178.1 GCA_905480085.1 uncultured Acidimicrobiia bacterium | reverse complement strand
CTCACGGAACCGCAAGCGGGGACCGATGTCGGCGCCCTCACGACGCGGGCTGTCCCTCGCGATGACGGAACGTATGCGATCACCGGCACCAAGATATTCATCACCTGGGGCGACCATGACATGGCCGAGAACATCATCCATTTGGTATTGGCCCGAATGCCGGATGCGCCACCGGGAACCAAAGGCATCAGCCTGTTCATCGTTCCGAAATACCTCGTCAACCCTGACGGCACGCTTGGCGCCAAAAACGACGTTCGGTGTGTGTCTCTCGAACACAAACTCGGGATCAAGGCCAGCCCGACCGCGGTCATGTCATTCGGTGAGGCCGGGGGAGCGGTAGGTTACCTGGTCGGTGAGCCTCACCAAGGAATGCGCTACATGTTCACCATGATGAACAACGCCCGACTGACGGTCGGCCTTGAGGGTCTCGGGATCTCGGAGCGGTCCTATCAACAGGCCGTCGAGTACGCCAGGGAGCGCATCCAGGGCACCGCCATCGAATCGGGTGAGCCGACCGTCATCGGCAACCACCCCGATGTACGGCGCATGCTGATCACGATGAAATCAGGCATCGAAGCCATGCGATCACTGATCTATCTCAATGCCAAGGCTATCGACGAGTCCCACGCCCACCCTGATGCGACCAAACGAAGTCAGGCAGGCGAACTCGTGGCGCTCTTGACTCCGCTCTCAAAAGCATGGTGTACCGATCTGGGTGTCGAATTGACCTCCCTCGCCCTTCAGGTCTTCGGCGGCATGGGTTATGTCGAGGAGACCGGGGTAGCCCAACACTGGCGCGATGCCAGAATTGCTCCGATCTACGAGGGAACCAACGGTGTCCAAGCCGTCGACCTTGTGATGCGAAAGCTCCCGATGAGCGGGGGAGCGGTCATCGAGCGGACGTTGTCGGATATTCGCGACACCGTTGAGGCTCTCAAGGATGCCGGGCTATTCGCGATGGCCGAGCATTTAGGTGCGGCTGTCGATACGGTCGAGCGGGTGAGCGAGATTTTGCTGGCGGAGGCCGGGGCCGACCGCCTCGCAGGGGCGACACCGTATCTCAGGATGCTGGCGACCCTGGTGGGCGCCTGGCTGATGGCGCGCGGCGCGTTGGTAGCCAAAACCCAACTCGACGCCGGGGCGCCAGATACGAGCTTCTACGACGCGAAACTGGCCACCGCAACGTTTTTCGTGTCGCAAACCTTGCCGGCTGCCATGGGTCTCCGGGCCTCTGTCGAAGGAAGCGTTGACGACCTGATGTCTGTCCCGCTCGACCAATACTAAGGTTCGGTCTTATGAGTAACGTACAAGAAATCCCACAGATGGTCAGCGAGCTGGTCGACCTCTCCAAGCAGTATCTACGCCAGGAGACGATCGAACCCGCCAAGCGCCTCGGTAAGGCGGCGGGAATGGGCTTGCTAGCCGCCGTACTGTTCGCGATCGGCGCCGTGTTGCTGTCGATGGCAACGCTGAGGACGATCTTGGGGGTCATCGGAGATGGGCCCATTGCGTCGGCCCTTGGTTACCTGAGCGCCATGGGTGTTCTCATTGCGGTAATTGGGATTCTCGGATGGAGGATGAAGCGGAATGTCGAATAGCAACGGAGTGACCGTCGAGGACATTCGGGCCAAAGCCCGTGAGGTCGAAGAGGCTGTCAAGCAGACGCAAGAGACCGCCAAACAGGGAGCGACCTGGGCAGTCGGAGGACTCGTCTTGCTAGTCCTCGTTGTCTTCTTCCTCGGTCGACGCCGCGGTCGCAAGGGTGGCGCCATTGTCGAGGTCTATAAGGTTTGATTCGTCCGAGTGTGGTCGTTTCGGACCCGGTCCCCGCAGCTTGATGACGTATTCGTCGCCTCGATCGAGACGGTAGCTCGCCAACAACTCGCGCTTGGGAGGTTTGCGAAGCATCGCCAGCACTACGGCCCCGACCCCGAGCGCAATGATCTTTTGATCCCCGGTGCGGAACCCTCGCATCAGGCGTTCGATACCAAATCCAACCAAATTCATGCTTTTGAGCCTATCTCGTAGGATGTCAACCTTATGCACAACGACAACATGAGAAAAATCATCATCTGGGTCATCGTTCTTGCCATGGTGCTCGTCACCTTCGCGAGTGCTGTTTCGGTTTTCGGAAACTAGGTGGATTCCCCGACATTCGAAAGTGGCGACGTCGCTCTGATCATTGATGCGAAGTCGCGACGATACCTCGTCAAGCTCGACCCCAGTGGGCAGTTTACGACCCACCAGGGGACGATTCCCCATGTCGAGCTGATCGGTTCGCTCCATGGGACGATGTTTGAAACCCCCTCCGGCGGTAAGTTCATCGCGCTTCCACCCAAACTCACCGATTACATCCTGAAGATGAAGCGGGGAGCTCAGATCATCTACCCGAAAGACATTGGCCCGATCCTCGTGTACGGGGACGTGGCGCCGGGTTCGGTGGTTCTTGAGGCGGGGACCGGGTCAGGTGCACTCACCATGGCTCTGGTCCGGGCGGTCGGCCCGACGGGCCGGGTCGTGAGCGTCGATCGGCGGGAAGACCACGCTGGTCAGGCAGAGAAGGCCATTTCCAGGTTTTTTGGGGGTCTTCCGGACAACCTGGAGCTGAGAATCGGCGAAGTCGAGGACATGATCGCCGAGGTCGCTCCCGATCGGTTGATTCTGGACCTTCCTGAGCCCTGGCATGCGGCCGCCATCGCCGCCCGACACCTCCAGCCCGGCGGGGTATTTTGCTCGTATGTTCCAACCGTTCCCCAGATGGAACAGACCGTCACGGCGCTCAAAGCAGCCCACGCTTTCACGGATATCATGAACTTTGAAGCACTTCTCCGAACCTGGAATGTCGACGGGCGCTCGGTCAGGCCCGATCATCAGATGGTCGGGCATACGGGATTCCTGACAGTTGCTCGCCGGGTTCAGTCCTGGGGTGGTGGGGTCGATGAGAGTGAAGAAGAATGAATGCGTGCATTCCTCCTATTGTCGGTAGGATGGCACACTCAGAATTGATGAGGAGAACAAAACCATGAAGGTGTGGATCGATCAAGACCTTTGCACGGGGGACGGCCTGTGTGAAGAAATTGCCCCGGACGTGTTTGTCTTGCTTGACGACGGTCTTGCCTACGTTCGCGAAGGCGCCACCATCTTCGCCAAGGCCGAGGGCAATTCCGAAGGTGCTGCAGGTCTGGCGGTAGTTCCCGCAGGCCAAGAAGACATCACCATCGAATCAGCCGAGGAATGTCCCGGCGAGTGCATCTTTATTGAGCCGTAAGGCACGCTGCTCTAAGTAAGAAACGTCCGGTCTGCGCCGGACGTTTCTCGTTAAAGGGGCGACGGCGCAGTGCCGACAAATACCTACGAGTTTCTTCGAATCACCCACGGAACTTTCAGATCCGTCCTAGGGTGTTAGGAATGTCAACGAGCCTGTGATGGAGGTGAGCCATGACCCCTGAGAGCGAAAACGTCGAAGTTGTGGCGTTGCGCGCCACCATTGGCCAACTCGAAGAGGAACTTTCGACGCTCCGTTACCGGTTGCAGGAAACGCCGCGACGGCTGCGCCTGCTCGAAGATCAACTTTTTGAAACCAAAGGGAACTTGTTGGCGGCAGCCCAACAGAACGACAAGCTGACGGCCGTCCTCCAGGAAGCTCGCGAACAGCTGGTCGTTCTCCGGCAGGAGGTCGAGAAGCTGTCGGCCCCACCAAATCCGTATGGCTCCGTAGTGGGGGTTCATTCCGATGGTACGGTCGATGTGGTCACATCCGGACGCAAGCTTCGGGTGTCGGCTCAGCCGAGCATCGAGGTGAAAGAGCTGAAGATCGGCCAGGATGTTCTGCTCAACGATGCGTTCAATATCATCGACGTCAGTGGGTTTGATCCGGTCGGTGACGTCGTTCTCATCAAAGACCGGCTCGATGACGGCCGATTGGTCGTGCTGGCTCATTCTGACGAAGAGCGGGTTGTCACCCTGGCCGACTCCATGAAGGATGTTTTTGTCCGGGTCGGGGATCACGTGCGTATTGAGCCACGTACCGGCATGGTGTTTGAAAAATTGGCCCGCCCTGAGATCGAAGAGCTAGTACTCGAAGAGGTGCCCGATATCGATTATGGCCAGATCGGCGGACTCGTCGAGCAGATCGAAGCGATCCGTGATGCGGTTGAGTTGCCATACCGTCACAAGGCACTATTCAAGGACTACTCCCTCGAAGCGCCCAAGGGCGTGTTGCTCTACGGTCCTCCTGGGTGCGGCAAAACGCTCATCGCCAAGGCAGTTGCCAACTCGCTGGCGAAGGCGGTGGCCGACGAGGGATCGGACGCCCGGTCCTACTTTCTCAACATCAAAGGGCCTGAGCTCCTCAACAAGTACGTTGGTGAGACGGAGCGCCAAATTCGGCTGATCTTCCAGCGAGCCAAGGAAAAGTCCGACGAAGGTGTGCCGGTTATCGTCTTTTTCGATGAAATGGACTCCCTGTTCCGAACCCGTGGTACCGGCGTCAGCTCCGACGTGGAGTCGACGATCGTCCCGCAGCTTCTGTCAGAGCTCGACGGTGTCGAGGCCCTCAAGAATGTCATTGTCATCGGTGCTTCGAACCGGGAGGACCTCATCGACCCGGCCATTCTGCGACCCGGTCGATTGGACGTGAAGATCAAGATCAGTCGACCCGATGAGGTCGCGGCCAGACAGATTTTTAAGATCTATCTCACCGACGATCTTCCATACGACGAGGATGAACTAGCAGCATCTGGCGGTGATTCTGGTCGCTATGTCGACGGCATCATCGATTCGGCAGTAGATCAGATGTACTCGACAGAAGACGCCAACAGGTTCCTTGAAGTGACCTATGCCAACGGAGACCGTGAGGTTCTGTACTTCAAAGACTTTTCGAGCGGTGCCATGATCGAGAACATTGTCCGGCGTGCCAAGAAAGATGCCATCAAGCGGCAGATCGCCGGCGGTACTCACGGCATCCGACTCGAAGACCTGTCTTCGGCACTTGTCCAGGAGTTCCATGAGCAGGAAGACCTGCCCAACACGACGAATCCCGATGATTGGGCCAAGATCTCTGGCAAGAAGGGCGAACGCATCGTCTATGTCAGGACGTTGCTCAAGGGTGAGACGAAGTCCCGGTCGATCGACGGTATGACGACGGGACAATACCTGTAGCCATGGCCACGGTGATCGGCACCGAAACGGAATTCGGTATATCCATCAGGAACTCGCCCGACTTCAACCCTGCGTTGGCATCAGGTCTGGTCATCAACAGTTATCGCGGGTCTGGCACGCGCGTTCAATGGTCTTTTGAAGAGGAGTCTCCTGGTCGAGACCTTCGCGGTTTTGGGGTTGACACGTCCGGCGATTACGACTCCGGAGTCGTAAATTTCGTGCTCGGCAACGGCGCCCGGTTGTATGTTGATCACGCTCATCCCGAGTACTCCGGGCCCGAATGCGCCGATCCGTTGTCTGCCGCACTGTATGACAAGGCGGGTGAGTATGTCATGGCCCAGGCCGCTGCCAATGCCGGTCTGCTCGTTCGAACCGGCGAAATCGTGGGCATCTACAAGAACAACTCCGACAGTAAGGGCAACAGTTACAGGGCCCACGAGAACTATCTGGTGAGTCGCCAGATTCCGTTTGGCCAGATCGTCGATTACCACACAGGTTTCCTGGTGTCGCGCCAACCCTTGACCGGGGCAGGCAAGCTGGGTTCGGAGAATGATCGACCTGAGGTTACGTATCAGATCACCCAGAGGGCCGACTTCTTCGAAGAGAGGGTG
>CAJQPD010000177.1 GCA_905480085.1 uncultured Acidimicrobiia bacterium | reverse complement strand
CGAAAAGAAGAAGACATTATCTACATGACGTCGGGCTTCAGTGGTCGGCTCGGTCTCTAAATACGCAAGTTGGGGGTCCCGGGAGTAACCCTCCGGGACCCCGTAAAACGTTAGCCAGGGTAAGAGCGCTTGGGAGGCGGACAAATGAATACAAATGTGAAGGATTTGAGACAACGAGTCGGGTTTGTAATGATTGCTGCGGCGGTGCTCCTCGCATCGTTCGTGATCATGGCCCCCCCGGTACAGGCCACCGATCAAGGTGACGTCATCGAATCGACGGATTTGAAGCCGGTAGTTGTCAAAATCGTGCAGGGTTCGTGTGATTACCGGAACGGCGGGTCCGAGACCAATGTGACCTTCTCGTTCCGCCATGACGGCGTGAATACGAGCGGCAAGGTCGAGATGACGATCGACGGGCCGACCGGGACGATCGTTATGTCCGAGAAGACCGAGATTGAACTTCCGCCAGGCACCTACACCTGGACTGCCAAATCCATCGATGCAGCGTATGAGCTCGAAGGTCCGGACTCGGGAGAGTTCGTCGTAGAGGGATGTGCACCCGAAGTCGAGATCGTCGAGGTGACCGTAAATGTTTTGCCCGCCGACTGTGTGTGGAGCGATAAGCAGTCCCTGACCGGCGTCACGGCATCGATCAGTCCCGATGGCGGGGCGATCATTGTGGTCGATGGGACCATCAACCTGACCTTCGATGGACAAACGGTCAACGTTGGTCCGGGAAGTCACACATGGACGGTCGTAGTCGCCGAACCATACAAAGTTGTCGGAGACGCAGAAGGCGCCTTCACCACCGACGCTTGCGAACCCGTAGTCCTATCGGACGTCAAAACTCCTGAAACGCCGGTGGTTACCACTCCCGACGTTCCCGTGGTGAACCCACCGGTCGTCAAGACCCCCGAGACGCCGTCGGTTGCCAGCGACACGAAGGTGCTGGGAATTCAGACAACCCTGCCGGCGACGGGTTTTGATGACGGGCAGACGGCGGTACTGGCACTGGCGTTGATCCTGGCGGGGGCAGGCATTTTGCTGGCTTTCCGAAAGGACGACGAGACGGCCCTGTTATCCGGGGCCGGCGGTAGCTGACCTGAGCCGACCGGTTCGCACAAACATCCGTACAACGACGAAGACAGGTGAACCCCGGAGTAACCTCCGGGGTTCACCTGTATGGAGCTAGCGATGGAATCGACATACGACCCCAATATCACCGAAGCGCGCTGGTATGACGTGTGGGAACAGGCCGGAATCTTCAAACCGGAGTTCCGGCCGGACGGTGAGCCGTTTGTGGTGGTGATCCCGCCTCCCAACGTGACCGGGGTGCTGCACCTCGGCCACGCCTTGAATCATTCGATCCACGACATGATTCTCCGCCGCAAGCGGATGCAGGGCTATGCGGCGGTCTGGATTCCCGGAACGGACCATGCCGGCATCGCCACGCAGAACATTGTCGAGCGGCAACTGGCGGACGAAGGTCTCAACCGCCATGACCTCGGTCGGGAATCGTTCATCGAGCAGGTATGGACCTGGAAACGCCAATCCGGTGGGACGATTACCAAGCAGATGCGTCGACTCGGTGACTCGTGTGACTGGAGTCGGGAGCGCTTCACGATGGATGACGGCCTGTCCGTCGCCGTTCGAGAGGTCTTCGTGCGACTCTACGAGGAAGATCTGATGTACCGAGGGAATCGGATCATCAACTGGTGTCCTCGGTGTGGGACGGCTCTCGCCGAGATCGAGGTCGAATTCGAGGAGGAATCCGGGGAATTAGTCCACATTGCCTACCCATTCACCGATGGCAGCGGGTCCATCACAGTGGCCACCACCCGCGCAGAGACGATGCTCGGTGATACCGGCGTGGCCGTCCATCCTGACGACGATCGATATCGGGATGCGATAGGCAAGACCTTGACCCTTCCGCTCGTCGGCCGTGAGATTCCCGTGGTGGCCGATGACGCGGTCGAAATGGACTTCGGAACCGGCGCCGTCAAAGTCACACCTGCTCATGACCCGACGGATTTCGAGATCGGTCAGCGACACGGTCTTGACTCGATCACCATCTTTGACCGACACGCAGTCGTCAACGAATCCGGAGGGTCATTCGCTGGTTTGGATCGCTTCGCAGCGCGAGCTGCCGTCAAAGGGGCTCTCGACGAGCTTGGAGCGCTCGTTCTTGTTGAGGATCGAACTCACCCGGTCGGTCACTGCTACCGGTGCCATACGATCATCGAGCCGATTCTGTCATTGCAGTGGTTTGTGCGGGTCGGACCCCTGGCCCGTCCAGCCATCGATGCCGTCCGCAACGGTGAGAGTCGTTTTATCCCCCAACGATGGGAAAACAGCTATTTCCATTGGATGGAAAACCTGCGCGACTGGTGTGTTTCCCGCCAGATCTGGTGGGGCCACCGAATCCCCGCCTGGTACTGCGACGACTGCAATCACACGATCGTCGCCCGGCAGGATCCAACCTCGTGTGAGGCGTGTGGAAGCTCGAAGCTGACCCAGGACGAGGATGTCCTTGACACGTGGTTTTCGTCCGCCTTGTGGCCGTTCAGCACTCTGGGGTGGCCAGACCAAACCGACGACCTGGAGCGCTTTTACCCCAATTCGGTCATGATTACGGGTTTTGACATCATCTACTTCTGGGTAGCTCGCATGCTCAAGATGGGCATTCACTTCATGGGTGAGGTGCCGTTCCCGGACATCATTATCCATGGCCTGGTCCGAACCGCCGACGGAGCCAAAATGTCCAAGTCCGTCGGAAACGCCATCGACCCGATGGACGTCATCGCCGAACATGGCGCCGATGCCCTACGTCTAGCTCTGCTCCAAGCGGCCTCACCGGGCCAGGATGTTCCTCTTGATGAGGAATGGGTGCGGGCCGCCCGTAAGTTTGGCAACAAGTTGTGGAATGCCACCGCCTTCGCGTTGATGAACCTTGACGAGAAGGTGCCCTCAGACGGGTACCCCACACCCACCCACCCCGTGAACCGCTGGGTGCTGGCCCGCCTGGCCGACGTCGTCAACCGATACGACGAACTCTGTGATGAATACCGTCTCGCTGATGCCCTCAGCTTGCTGTACTCGTTTACCTGGTCTGAGGTCTTCGACTGGTATTTGGAAATGTCGAAACCGTTGTTCAAAGATGCGGCTCTCCGAGCAGAAACCCAAGCCACCCTCGGGGCGGTTGTGCGGGACATTTTGAAGTTGTTCCATCCAGCCATTCCGTATCTGACTGAGGAGTTGTGGTCTGAGTTGGTCGACGACGGACTCTTGGCCGGGGCGGATTGGCCGATTGTTCCGTCTGTTGCCACCCCGCTCCATGTGGAGGTGCTCATGGAGTTGGTGTCGGCGGTTCGTCGATTCCGATCGGGACATCAGATTTCGCTCAAACAACCAATCGATCTTCTCGTCCTTGATCCCGACGGCGTTGTCGATGAGTGGTGGGCTAGTCAGTTCTTGTCTCTCGTCAACGTTGCGTTGCACCCGATTTCCGAGCCGCAGGGGGCCGGCCACACACGCTTGTTGGCGGGTTCGGTGCAAGGCTTCATTGCGCTCGTAGGGCTCATCGATGTCGGCGCCGAGGCGGCCAGGATTCGCAAGACCATGGGTGCCGCCGAGGCCGAGTTGATAAGCGCTTCCAAGAAGCTTTCGAACCAGGGTTTTCTCGCCAAGGCACCCGACGATGTCGTTGCCAAAGAACAAGCCAAGGCGGACGAGGCTCGGGCGATGATTGAGAAGCTCACAGCGCAGCTTGAAGAACTTGGCCAATGATCGAAACCTATGACGAGGCGGTGGCCTACCTCGACAGCCATATCGGACAAGGGATCCGCCCCGGCCTGAGCCGAACGGCCGAAGTCCTCGACATGATGGGCAATCCGCACCGGGATTATCCGGTGGTGCTGGTAACGGGTAGCAACGGTAAGACGTCGACGACGCGGATGATCAGCTCGATGCTCACCGCCCACGGGTTGCGGGTTGGCACGTTCACATCGCCGCATCTCGAACGGATTGAGGAGCGTTTCGGGATGGACAATGATCCCGCCACGACGGATGACTTTGTGCAAGCCGTCGCCAATGTAGCCGTGTTTGCCGATCTATACAAGGGACGAACCGGTGACAGTCTGACCTATTTCGAGGTAACCACCGTCCTGGCGTACGCGTTCTTTGCTGCCCAGGCAGTCGATGTCGCCGTCGTTGAAGTCGGCATGGGCGGCCGACTCGACGCCACGAACGTTGCCGACGCCGACGTGGCCGTCATCACTGGAATCTCCCTCGAACACACAGAGCTTCTCGGCGAGACGGTTGGCGAGATCGCTTCGGAGAAAGTGGGCATTACCCGCCCCGGCGCCGTCCTCATCGAAGGACCGCTGCCTGCTGAAGCACGGGCGGTAGTCGTGGCGCACTGTTCTGACAACGACGTTCGGCGCGTCACGTTCGGGATTGATCTGAATATTGGCGAGTTTGCACCGGCGGTTGGTGGCTGGTTGGTCACGATCGAAGGTGCCTTTGCCAGCTACCCCGACCTATTCCTACCGTTGCACGGCGAGCATCAATTGACGAACCTGACGGTCGCCATCGGCGCTGTGGAGGCCTTCTTCGAGCGGGCACTGGTGGGTGACGCCGTCGAGGAATGCCTGGCGGGGCTGACCGTTCCCGGTCGTCTCGAAACGGTATCTGTCGAACCATTGATCGTGATCGATGGGGCCCATAACCCTGAGGGCATGGAAGCGGCGGCAGCGGCGCTCGATGCGTTTGGGCCGCGCGACTGGGTGGTCATATTCGGGGCCATGAGAGACAAAGATGTCGCATCGATGGTGGTACCGCTCGGGTCGTTTGCCAGCCATGTCATCACCACTGCGGTTGACCATGAGCGGGCGGCCGACCCGGGTGTTCTGGCCGACCTGGTCCGGGCGGCTATCGACTGTCCAGTGGACTCGACGTCTTCGACGGCCGAAGCACTCGATCTTGCCCGGCAACATACCGGGGAGTTTGGAGCGATCCTGGTGTTGGGCTCGCTCTATCTCGCCGGTGAGGTTCGCTCCAGGTTCGGTTGAATTTTCACTCAGGGTGGCGGCGTTCACGCTCCATTGGGCAATTCAGGTCGCGGTCCGTATGATCTTCGCAAACATCGATCACAGCAGGACATAGCTCATGGCAGTAGAGAACACATTCATCATGGTCAAGCCAGACGGCGTCGCTCGTCGGTTGGTCGGCGAAGTGGTAGGTCGCCTTGAGCAAAAAGGGCTCACACTTGAGAAGATGCGGATGCTTACGATTCCTGCGGAAATGGCCGAACGCCACTACGCGGAGCACGTTGAGCGGCCCTTTTTCGGCGAACTCATCGCCTTCATAACGAGTGGTCCGGTCGTCGCGATGGAGTGGAGCGGCGAGAACGCCATCGCTCTGTGCCGCGCGCTCATGGGTGCCACCAATCCGATGGACGCCGCCCCTGGTTCTATCCGGGGAGACCTGGCAACGGTGGTCACCGAGAATATCGTCCACGGATCCGACAGTTCGGAGTCGGCCGCCCGTGAGCTGGCACTGTTCTTTACTGCTTAGAAGCCGTGTGCCGACTAAGCTCCGAACAACCGGTTTAAGGGGCCAGTGTGGCTGATTCCCTCTTCGCCTTTGCGGGCCAAGACATGGCAATCGATCTCGGTACTGCCAACACCCTCGTCTATGTGCGTGGGCAAGGAATCGTTTTGAACGAACCGTCGGTCGTAGCAATCAACACCCAGACGCAACGCGCCCTTGCCGTCGGGATGGAAGCCAAACGTATGATCGGACGTACCCCCTCGCATATTCGGGCAGTGCGTCCTCTTCGTGACGGCGTGATCGCCGATTTCGATATCACCGAAAAGATGCTTCGGTACTTCATCCAAAAGGTTCATCGTCGTAAATGGGCCCGCCCCCGGATCGTGATTTGCGTCCCTTCAGGCATAACCCCGGTCGAACGACGGGCGGTGGAAGAGGCTGCCTACCACGCCGGTGCTCGCCGGGCGTACACGATTGAAGAACCGATGGCTGCTGCGATTGGTTCGGGTCTGCCGATTCACGAACCGGCAGGGTCGATGGTGGTTGATATTGGTGGCGGAACCACCGAAGTAGCTGTGATATCCCTGGGTGGAATCGTCGTTTCTCGGTCGATCAGGGTGGGTGGTGACGAGCTCGATGAAGCCATCATTGATTGGGTAAAGAAGGAATACAACCTGCTACTTGGTGAGCGGACCGCTGAGCAGCTCAAAATGGCCATCGGATCCGCGTATCCATACGCCGATGAACCGTCGGCGGAAGTACGGGGCCGGGACCTCGTAACCGGGTTACCCAAAACCGTCGTCCTATCAAGCCCTGAGATTCGCGAGGCCATCGAAGAACCTGTTGCTGCGTTTGTCGATGCGGTCAAGTATACCCTCGACAAGACTCCGCCAGAACTTGCATCTGACATTATTGAGCGGGGCATCGTGCTCACCGGGGGAGGGGCGTTGCTCCGTGGCATTGATGAGCGTCTCGCCTACGAGACCGGGATGGCGATGGTCACGGCCGATCGCCCGCTGCAATCCGTCGTGTTGGGATCGGGCAAGTGTTTGGAGGAGTTCGACGTACTTCAGGGAGTATTGGCGAGTTCCAGTCGGGCCTGATGGTGATTGCCGCAAATGGATAGGGGCCACCGCAGCAACCCAACAATGCTGCTTACCATTCTGTTGGTCGCGTCCTTTCTTCTCATGACGTTTGATGTCCGCAGTCAGAATTCCGGTTTGACGGCAACTCTCCGCACGGGAGCTCAATCGCTGACGGCCCCCCTCCAGGATGCCTCCCGGGCGGTAGTCGACCCGATTGTCGATTTCGTTGATGGATTGGCCAATCTCGGTGCGCTCCGTGAAGAGAACCGGCGTCTCCGTGAGGAACTCAATCAAGCTCGTCTGGCGGCGGCCGAAGCGGACTCGTTGACAGAGCGTGTGGAACTGCTCGAACGGCTCATGAACCTACCGGCAGGTGACTTCCCCCAGACCGTTGCGGAGGTGCGAGGGGGAACCGGTCCGCTGGATCTGGGACTGACGATCAATCAAGGTCTTGAGCAGGGTGTCGTGGTCGGGAATCCGGTGGTGGATGAGAACCAGGTATTGATCGGGGTAGTCACAGAAGCGCTTCCAAATTCGGCGATTATTCGTCTCATCACCGATCCGCTTTCTGGCATTCAGGTCCTGACGCAAGCCGGTGAGTTGGGCGTGGTCGAGGGTTTGGGAACAGCCGACAGGCTGCGGCTGACGATCTTCGATACCCCGTTTGACATTGGCTCGGGCGAGGTGTTGCGGACAAGCGGGACCGATGTGGGAATTCCAG
>CAJQPD010000176.1 GCA_905480085.1 uncultured Acidimicrobiia bacterium | reverse complement strand
TGAAACAGCCTGCAGGTCGCCAACCGGTACACCATCATGGCGACGCCGGGCGACCGTGGCCGCCGGCTCAAGGGACGCCGCCATGAACGACCCGGTGACGTCTTCGCCCCAGGCTTCATCAAGCATCTGCAGAACCTCAGCGTCGAATCCGAACATCTCGATTCGATCTCCAGGCGTCGGATCACCGAATCGTTCGATAGATCGGAGAAGACCATTGACAAAACCTTTGGCCTTCGGACCGCCGATGGCGCCGGCCGCCTCGACGGCATCGTTCACCACTGCGTGAGGAGGCGAATCCGTCTCGAGCAATTCGAAGGCCGCCACCCTGAGTACGTCAAGGACGTTCGGATCGATCCGGGGACGCTTTGAGTAGCCCCTGATAAGCCTGTCGACGCGAACCAGGTGCCGGAGGGTACCGAAGACCAGAAACCGCACATGGCCCGCGTCACGCGCTTCCAGATCCCTCGTCTCGGACTGAACGAGCACGTTCGAGTAGGCACCTGATCGCATCACCCGGCCAACTATCTGAGCCGCCAGTGACCGATTCATGCGAGCCGGCCGATATCAGCCTGATGCCCGCGCGCCCAGGCGGCGGCATCCATGACTGGTTTCCCAGCCGGTTGGACGCTGAGTAGAAGGACCGCGTCGTCCGCCGTGCCAACCCACAGTTGGCCATCATCGAAGATCATGTGGCCGGGCGACAGCGCCGGCCCGTCGGCGAGCCTGGCGCCTATGACCTTGAAACGATCATCTCCCAGATAGGCGTGGGCGCCTGGCCTCGGTTGGAAAGCCCGAACTTTTCGGACGAAGGCTGCGGAGGGCTCCATGAAACTGAGTCGACTCTCCGCGGTCGTCAGCTTGGTGGCGTAGCTGGCCCGCGAGTCATCCTGGGGAGCCGCCTGGATCCGACCGTCCGTCCAGGCAAGCAAGGTCTTGCTGAGCAGACGAGCCCCGACCTCGGCCAATCGGGCGGTGAGCTCGCCGGCCGACTCCGTGTCGGTTATTGGGGCGACCTCGGACGAAATAATGGCACCGGTATCGAGTCCGGCGTCCATCGCCATGATCGACACTCCTGTCTTGGTATCGCCAGCCAGGATGGCCCGCTCAACCGGGGCAGCCCCGCGCCATTCCGGAAGCAACGAGAAGTGAACGTTCACCAATCCAGCAGCCGGATACGCCAGTACTTCCTCAGGAAGAATCATGCCGTAGGCAACAACAACTCCTACATCAAGCGACCCGAGGCCCATGAGGATGTCATAGATCTCGGTTCGCCGGGCTGGCTTGAAAACCGGGATCGCCAATTCGCCGGCCGCCGTAGCAACCGACGATGGGATGAGCTTGTTGGACCTTCCCCTGGCGGCGTCGGGGCGGGTTATCACCCCAAGTACCTCTGAGATCTCAGCCAGAGCGTGCAGCGAGGGAATCGCCGCATCTGGCGTTCCAAAGAAGACTGTTCGCATCCGACTTATCCGAGTTCAAGGGCGTCGTTGCGGAGATCGCGAAGCGCTTGCTTTCTGGTGGCACGATCGAGACGTTCGAGCAGAAGGACACCATTGAGATGGTCGACTTCGTGTTGGAGTACCCGACCAAGCAGGTCATCTCCGGCGTATTCGACCTCGTTTCCGTCAAGATCAAGGCCCCTGGCCCAGGCGAAGGCCGGGCGTTCGATGGGCCAGAAGTACCCGGGGACCGATAAGCACCCCTCATCAAAGAGCCACAACTCGTCAGGTTCGTACTCGTCCATCGGGGGCTCCTCTCCGGTTTCGGAGACATCGACGAGCACCGGGTTGATCAACTCTTTCGGGCCGAAACCGGCGTCGAACACCACCACCCTTCGAGCCACCCCAATCTGGGGAGCGGCCAGGCCCACCCCGGGCGCGTCGTACATGGTCTCGATCATGTCCGTCACCAGCGTGGCGAGTTGCCCGTCAATCTCCGTGACGGGCGCGCAAGACATCCTTAGGACTGGATCACCAAAAGTTCGAATTGGATAAATTGCCACAGCGACAGGGAGGATAGTCGCCGTCATAGGTCGATCGGATCGACATCTACGCGCACATTTGCCCCGGCATCTCGCATCTCGCCGACGATACCCCGGAGAACCTGGCGCGCCTTGCTCAAGTCATCACCCTGGACCAACCATCTGGTTCGACTTCCGGCCTCGGCAGGACCGAGCACCATGGCAGGGATCTCTGACCGGATCCGCTCAGCCGCCCACGACGGCGGGCCACCAACCTCAATAACAATGAGTTCTCCGTACGGCGGGTAGCCCAGTTTCGATCGCCCGACCAGTTCTTGTTCCAAAAACGGCAGCGGGTCCGCCCGCCGCAGGGCACCGAAAATCGGATGTGACGGTTGGGACGTCTGCAACACGAGGCGGCTCCCGTTTTCACGGCTCACTTTGCTCCCCAACCGGGCGAACAACCGGAGTGCATCTTCCTGGGCGCGATAGTTGGTCCCGAAAATCATGCCATCGGCATCGACCACTACCCCGAGACCCACCTCAGAGATCCCAACCAGGTCCCGTTCGGTCCCGACCGTTATCGTCTTCCCGCTGCCCGCCGCACCAACTGATTGAGCGAAACGGCCAACTTC
>CAJQPD010000175.1 GCA_905480085.1 uncultured Acidimicrobiia bacterium | reverse complement strand
CGCGTCGACGAGCTCCCAGCCGGTGTCGGCACTCATGATGGTGGCACCTTTCGCCACCGGCCCGGTCCGAATCGAGTTTTTGGGTGGCCAAAGCATCTCCGCGTCGTACCTGCAAACAACGGCCGAAGTCATGGCCGCCTTCGGGGTTGAACCGGAACTGGCAGTCGATCATGTTGTCATTCCGACTGGCCGGTACCGTCCGCTCGCCTACGCGATCGAGGCTGACGCCTCGGCAGCCGTGTACGCATGGTGCGCGGCGGCGATCAGCGGGGGAGAGGCTGTCGTGACCGGAATTGGGGCTGGTTCGAGCCAGGCTGACCTGGGTGTACTCGAGGCGCTGGCGGCCATGGGCTGTGCTGTTGAAGTCGGTTCGCGAGAGATCGTCGTTCGAGCCCCCAGGCGCTTGACCGGAATAACCATGGACCTCGGTCAGTGTCCGGACGGGGCGATGGCCATTGCCGTCTGTGCGGCGTTTGCCGATGGACCCTCGCGGCTGACCGGACTCTCGTCCTGGGCCGTGAAGGAGACGGATAGGTTGGTGGCGGTCTCGACCGAACTCGCCAAGTTAGGCGTGGGAGTTGTGGCGACCAGGGACTCTCTGAGCATCGATCCTCCCTCGTTCATGGTACCGACGGAAATACAGACCTACGATGACCATCGGATGGCCATGTCCTTCTCGTTGGCTGGACTTCGAGTACCGGGAGTTCGGATTGCCGATCCGGAGGTTGTTTCAAAAACCTGGCCGGGCTATTGGGAAGAGTTCGCCTCATGGAGCTAACCGGTTACGTGATCGCCATCGACGGACCGGGGGGCAGCGGTAAAACCACAATCGCCCGGTCCGTTGCAATGAAATTGGAGCTGCCACATCTTGATACTGGGGCTTACTATCGGGCGGCTACGGTGGCCGTCCTGCGGGCCGGGATTGATTGTGAAGATCAGGAGGCGGTGGCCGCTCTCATCCGGGCTGTTGAGTTGAAGTATGACCGGGGACGGATGCTGCTCGACGAAGACGACGTCTCCGAGGCGATTCGTAGCGAGCAGACGACGTTGGCGGTCTCGGCCGTGTCCGCAGTACCCGAGGTGCGGCGACTGATGGTGCAGGCTCAACGGAACTGGGTGGCTGAGCGGGGTGGATCGGCAGTCGTCGAGGGGCGCGACATCGGTAGCGTCGTATTTCCCGACGCGGCGTTGAAACTGTTCGTTACTGCCCGTCCTGAGGTAAGAGCCCGGCGTCGCGCCGGTGAGGTGGCCGGCGACCAGGAACTGATTGAACAAGACCTGGCGAGACGTGACACGATTGATTCCACCAGAGCGGTTTCCCCGCTTCAGCACGCGCCCGATGCCGTTGAAATCGATACCAGCGATTTGTCGGTAGACGAAGTAATCGCCCGGGTGCTCACGTTGGTGGCAGCTACTCGCTGATGAGGTCGAGGGCTTCGGTCGCGGTCCACGACCGGTCATCTTCCAACAATCCCCGGCCGCCTCGGTCAGACGCCGAAAAGCCTGCTTCGACCACCGCTTGTAGGGCCGTAAGGAATCCCCGGAGCTGTGGTGGTAGTGGGAAGTACTCGCCTTCCTTCGTCACCTGGATCAACTCGACTCCATTGCGTGGATTGATGCGATCGATGACCTCCGAAACGAGGTGGTCGGGGGCGGAGGCTCCGGCAGTCACTCCGACGATCTCTATTCCGGTCAACCACTCAGGCTCGATGGCCTCTGCGTTGTCAATCCGGTAGGCCGGAATGCCCGCCTCGTGGGCCACCCGAACGAGTGCCCTGGTATTCGACGACGAGTCGCTGCCAACCACCAGGACAAGATCGGCTGAGGTCGATAGCTGTTGGACCGCTTCCTGCCGATTGGTTGTGGCATAGCAAAGATCAGATTTGCGAGCGGTCTTGAGTTCGGGGAACTTGGCTTGCGACTGTTGGAGCACGTCCTGCCACTCGAACAGCCCGAGAGTGGTTTGAGCCAGCAAGGCGACCTTGGTCGGGTCCTTGGCGGTGAATGATTCCAATCCTCGCTCGGGTTCGATCAACGTGATGTGTTCGGGCGCTTCAGCGATAGTCCCGACCGCCTCGTCGTGACCCTCATGCCCGATATAGAGGATCTGGAACCCTTTGTCGGTGAGTGTCTTGACCTCATGGTGCACCTTGGTCACAAGCGGGCAGACGGCGTCGACCACAACTCCGGCGGAAGCCTGGGCGGCGGCTACCACCTCGGGGGCCGATCCGTGGGCCGATAGCATGACAGGTGCGCCAGGAGGGACCTCGTCCATGCTGTTGACGAAAATCACCCCGACTCGTTCAAAAGCGTCAACCACCCATCGATTGTGGACGATCTCGTGGTAGCAATAGACCGGCGCTTCGAAGACCCGCACCATCCAGGTGAGTGACTTGATGGCCATTTCGACACCCGCGCAGAAACCGCGCGGTTCGGCAAGTTGTACACGCTCGACCATATCGGCCATGTTAGAGGCCGGACTGGTGTACCCCGATTCCAGTCGGCCCTCATTGCGCCCTAGAGTTCCGTCATGCGCAGACTCCCCATCATCGCCGTCGTCGGTCGGCCAAACATTGGCAAATCGACCTTGGTCAATCGCGTCATCGGGAAGCGCGAGGCGGTCGTCGAAGAACAGCCAGGGGTTACGCGAGATCGGCGCGAGTTCATGGCCGACTGGGCGGGCAGGCAGTTTCTCCTGATCGACACGGGTGGATGGCAGGTCGACGAGAACGAACATCTGGCAGCTGACATCTCCGCACAGGCTGAGGCCGCTGTTGCGGTCGCCGACGTGGTGCTTTTTGTGGTCGATGCCACGACCTCGCTGACCGACGATGACCTCGGCATCGCCAAGTTGGTGCGAGGTGCCCGCAACGTGGTGCTGGCGGCCAACAAGGTCGACTCAGTGAACCAGCAGGACCTGCTGCCGGATCTGTGGGGCCTGGGCCTAGGGGAGCCTTCGCCGGTGAGTGCCCTCCACGGCCGAGGGATCGGCGACCTGCTCGATCGCCTTGTCGACTATTTGCCGGCGACCATGGAAGAATTTGTTGAAGACGAGGTTCCTCGACTGGCCATCATTGGTCGGCCCAACGTCGGCAAGTCAACACTTCTCAATCATCTGGTGGGGGAGCAGCGGGTGTTGGTATCGCCGGTTCCGGGGACAACTCGTGATCCAATCGACGTGCGGGTTGTATTGGAGGGCAAGGAATATCTGGTCATTGACACGGCCGGAATGAAGCGCCAGCCGAAAATCAAGGAAAGCGCTGACTTCTATTCCGTCCAACGCGCCAAGCGGGTAGTCGTCGAAGCTGACGTGGCGGTTCTCGTGATCGATGCGGTGGACGGTGTCACAGCCCAAGATCAACGTATTGCCGAGGAAGTCCGACTGGCGGGCACGGCCATGATCATCGTTGCCAACAAGTGGGATATTGCCGATTCGGATGAGCGTGCCGTTACCGAGGACGGAATTGCCGATCGGCTCGGATTCTGTTCATGGGCGCCGGTCCTTCGCATGTCAGCCAAGACGGGCGCCAGAACGCATCGGCTACCCAAGACCATCGTTCAGGTTCTCGAGTCCAGTCACCGGCGACTCTCCACCGGGAAGCTCAATCGTCTCATTTCCGAATGGACTCAGGCGCATCCGGCCCCGGTTCGAAAGGGTCGGCGTCCAAAAGTGTTGTACGCGGTCCAGGCGGGTGTCCAACCACCGACGTTCATCCTCTTCGTGGCTGGCGGAGAGCTGGGCGACGACTACCTCCGCTATATCGAGAACCGGTTGCGAGAAGCCATCGACTTCTCTGGCACGCCGGTGCATGTCATTGCCCGCAAACGGGCGAGTCGTGAGCACTGAGCCGGAACAACCGCCGCGCCTTCCGGTGCCGTGGCACTTCAAGCTGATGGTGGGCCTGGCCGTTGTGTACGTTGGATGGCGGGTCGTGCAGATGATCGGTTGGCTGTTTGATTGGGTGGCGAGCCGCATCTAGCCGATGATGATCGAGTCATTGTCCGACCGGACCTGGCGGTACCGAGTCGTGATATGTGGTCGGGCTGGCGGGATTTGAACCCGCGACCTCTTGTCCCCCAGACAAGCGCGCTACCAAGCTGCGCCACAGCCCGTTGCCGTCAGACTAGCGGGGCGGGCCTGGCCCCGATCCGAACGAACCCTGGTGGCCTCGGTTGCAGAATCCGGGCAGAAACCTGTAATCTGCATCTGCTCACGCATAGCGTGTGTGCGTACCTTCCCCATTCGGGCTGGCGAGCGGCTGTTGGCTGCTCACCAAACCGCGGGAGTGAGGCAGGCGTTTTCTGCTGTGGTAGAAAGCGTGCGCAAGATTGACCGAAATATTGGAGGACATAACGGTGAGAGCCTCATCGAAGTTTCCATGGCGGTTCGTAGCACTTCTGGCAGTACTTGCCATGATTGCCGCGGCCTGCGGTGGCTCAACGAGTGATACAACGGCAGCGCCTGGCGATGACGTTACAGAAACGACAGCAGGAACAGATACTCCTGACACGACCATGACGGACGATACGACTCCGCCATCGGCCGAAACCTTCGAGTACAAGATCGCGGTGATTGAAGATTTCACCACGGACAACTACTGGACCTACCTCGACACCGACAACTCCGTGTACAACGGATACCTGCTCGGTGGACAGGCTGCTGCCGTCTACACCCAGGTGGCTCCCAGCTTCACGCTGGCACCCGCCATGGCTGTCGACGCAGTGCCGCCAGTCGGCGCAGCTGACGGTGACAACTGGGTCATCACGGTTCCGTTGCGTGAGGGCATGACGTGGTCCGATGGCGAAGCCATCGACGCCAATGACGTCGCTTTCACCTTCAACACCGTTAAAGACCTTGGCCTCGGTGGTAACTGGCTGGGTTCGATTCCTCTGGCAGCAGACGATGACCCGGCAACCGCTGACGCCGACGAGTCGGCTGTTGGCCTGCTTTCGGTTGAAGCCACCGATGACTACACGGTCGTCTACACCTTCAATGGTGCTCCTGGCCTGCCGCTCTGGCAGTACGGTGCAGCTCAGTTCCCGGTCATGCCAGAGCACTTCTGGGGTCCGATCGTCGCCTCCTCGGCTGACGCAGAAACCTTTGAAGCCTCTTCCGGTGCAGGCGCTCCCACCGCTGGTGGGTTCACCTTCACGAGCCGTGAAGAAGGGGCCTTTGCTCGTTTGAGCGCAGCCCCGTATTACGACACCGGTGCGAAAACCGTGGTCTACGAGAACGGCGCTGTCGAGTACACCAGCCCGGCTGGGGTAACCGAGACGTACGGTGGCACGCCCGAAGGAGAAGTTATCTCCGAGGATGTTGTCGGTCCGTTTGCGAGCGAAGTTGTGTTCACCGTGACCGGTGGACAGGACCAAGCCGTATTGGCGCTTACCGAAGGCGAAGTTGACTTCTGGTTGACGCCACTCGGTGTACAGCGTGGCTTCCTGGATCGTATTCTTGCCGAGTCTGACCTTGAGGTCATCACGAACCCGAACTCGGGCTTCCGTTACCTCTCGTTCAACACTCGCAAGTTCCCGATGTCCGACACCGGATTCCGTCAGGCAATGGCCTGCATGATCGACAAAGAGTTCATGGCGAACAACGTTCTTCAGGGCGTCGCCATCTCGCTTGACACGACCGTGCCTCCCGCCAACGCCTTCTGGCACAACCCCTCGATTGAGGCCATTTGTGCCGGACTGAGCCAGGAAGAGCGCGTCGGCGCGGCCATCCAGATCCTCAAGGATGCTGGTTGGACGTGGGACGTCGATCCTGAATGGAATGCCGACAACTTGGACGTCATCCCGAAGGGTGAGGGCCTCAAGCTGAACGGCGAAGCCATTGGCGATCTGACTGTGTTGGCTCCTGGACCTGGTTACGACCCGCTCCGTGCGACCTACTCGCTGTTCATTGAAGACTGGGCTCAGGACCTCGGTATTCCGTTGTCCGCCGAGCCGACTGGCTTCAACGTCATCGTCGAGAAGGTGTTCGGTCCTACCGACTGGGATATGTATATCCTCGGTTGGGGTACCGGCGTGTTCCCGGACTATGTCGTCGACTTCTTCGAGTCGTCAGGCGATTCGGCTGAAGGTGGCTTCAACACGCCAGGCTTCAAGAATGCCGAATTCGACGCTCTCGCAGCAGAGTTCAAGCAAGCTACTGAACTGGCCGACGCGCAGGCTCTGATCTTCCAGATGGAAGAAATCATCGCGACAGAAGTGCCATACGTGGTGCTCTTCACGACTCCAGTCCTTGAGGCGTTCCGCAACAACCTCTCGTTCCCGTTCACAGCGGGTCTGGGTGGTATCCAGCAATGGAACGGTTCGCAAGCCTCCGTCCGGTCTTCGCAGTAAAACTGCCTAGATAACGATTGATGGACCGGGGAGGGCCTAGGCCCTCCCCGGTTTCTGTTAATGCATGGTTCCCCTGGCCGCAGTCGCGTGTGCGTCGCAGCGTCATAGGTGAGCGGGTATCATGCCAACGCCTTTACGAAAGGATCTCCGTTGGGTCGATACGTGATCAAGCGATTCGTGCAAATGGTTGTGCTGTTTCTTGTCTTCTTTGCCTTGTCGTGGATCGCCCTTCAGGCGATCCCGGGGAACAGCATTGAGCAGCAGCTTCGCTTGAATCCCAACTTGCCGCCCGAGGCCATCACTCAGGCATTGGCCCGTCGTGGTCTCGACAAACCTCCTCTTGAGCAGTTCTGGCTGTACACCAAATCCTTCTTCACCGGTGACCTTGGTGTTAGCTGGTCGCGGTACCCGCAGCCGGTGAGCAAGCTCATCGCCGAGCGCTTGCCGCGAACGGTGATGCTGTTCTCGGTCGCATTGTTGTTTCAGTATCTGGTCGGCTTCCAGGCAGGCAAGTACCTCGCCTGGCGTCGGAACAAGCGAGGTGAGATAGCGATCACCATCGCCGGAGTTTCGTTGTTCACGGTCTTCTATCCGTGGTTCGGCCTCATGATGATCCTCCTGTTTGCGGTCAAGCTCGGGTGGGTTCCGACCAACGGCTTCATCGTCGAAGCGACCTGGCGGGACGCCCCGGTTTCAGCCAACCGTGTGATGGTCATAATGTTCTTCTCGTTGCTGGCGGTAACTGCCTTCATCGGACTTACCTCTTGGGCGTCGAGTCGCCTTGACCGGCCGAACCAACGTCGGTTGGTCAAGATCGGGGCCTGGGTGGTTGGCCTCGGCGGGTTCTGGTTGTTCTGGGCGACCAACAAGTACCTGGTGTACGCCCAAGATGTGGCGGTTCATCTCGTCCTGCCGGTAAGTGTCCTCACCATGGTCGGGTTTGCCGGTGTCATGCTCATTACCCGCACCTCGATGCTGGAAACCATGAAGGAAGACTTCGTCACCACGGCGAGAGCCAAGGGCTTGAGTGAGGCGATGGTCCGTGACCGGCACGCCGCCCGCACCGCCCTCCTGCCGGTCTCGACCTCGCTCGTCCTGGCGGTCGCCACCGTCATCGACGGGGGGATCATCACGGAGTCGATATTCGGTTGGCCAGGAATGGGTCAGCTACTTTTGGCGTCGGTGATATCCGAAGACATACCGGTCGCGCTGGCCGCGTTCTCCTTCACGGGGATCCTGGCCCTGTTGGGCCACTTTGCAGCCGACATCTTGTACGGGGTGCTTGATCCCCGTATCCGCGTCACGAGTCAGGGGTAATCCGGATGGACACGAAACAGGTACCCGAGTCTCTTCAAAGGATCGAAGTCCAGATCCCGGACCGCCCGCTGTGGCGGATCAGGGCAGGCCTTCTGTGGGAGAGCTTCAAATCAAACTGGAAGCTCTTCAAGCGAAACAGGGTCGGCCTCGTCGGCCTGGTGATCATCATCTTGTTTGCGATCCTTGGGCTAGCCCAGCCAATTCTGTTCGCCACCGGCGTGTGGGATGCCAAGGTCTATGACGTGCGTACCGGCAACGACACGCGGGTACGGATCGCCGAGATGACGGTGGTCGCCAATGTCGACGAAGTGGTCGATCCCACCTCACAGATCGATCGGCGCCGGTTGATTGCTGAAGGCGAAAACGTACAGGTTGGTGACGTAATCCAGCGGGAACTCAAACACCCCTGGCCCCCCGGCCGCGATCACCTGCTCGGTACGGACCCGAATGGCTCTGACATCTTGTCGCAGCTGATGTACGGTGCCAGGGCGGCGTTCGGACTGGGATTGCTGGCCGCCTTTGTAACGGTGTTCATCGCCACCACGGTTGGATCGGTAGCCGCCTACTTTGGCGGGTGGATAGATTCGTTCTTCATGCGCTTTGCCGATTTGCTACTCATGCTGCCGATATTGGCGGTTCTGATCGTGGCCTCCAGCTTCGGCCGGTTCAAACTCTGGCATCTCGCCATATTCCTCGGCCTGTTGGGTGGGTTTGGAGGTACCGCAATCGTGCTCAAATCCCAGGCTCTGTCGGTTAAGGTAAAGCCCTTTATCGATGCGGCCAGGGTGGCCGGCGGTAACAACTGGCGGATCGTGACAGCTCATTTGATCCCCAACGTGATGCCGTTGTCGTTTCTGTATGTCATGTTCTCGGTGACCGGAGCCATCTCCTCAGAAGCGGTCTTG
>CAJQPD010000174.1 GCA_905480085.1 uncultured Acidimicrobiia bacterium | reverse complement strand
GTCCGCTTATCGTCGTGATAGTGGTCTCAGGAGCCTCATACTCGTTCTCTTTTAGGAAGACGATTGACGGCGCATTCGACTGAATCTCGATCAGGACCACCATCACCGGCGTGACAGTCAGAATCGCAGCTAGCGAGAATACCGGCGTTGTGATTACGGGAGCGATGAAGCTGTCTACGAGGGAGATGGAGGAGAGATCGCCGGAGAGGGCGGCGATAAGTAGGCCTCCTACCAGCGCTGGCAAGATTGCCGGGACCTTGGGCTCGAGGAAAGCCCGAGCGAGCAGGTAGATCAGCAGGGTGCCGCCGATGAGGATTGGGGCCTTTCCCAATTCGCTGAACATGTTGACGAAGAACGGCAGAACCGCGCCCGCCAGCAGCCCAAACACGATTGGGGCGGGTAGCCAGGCGATCAGTTTCTTGGTCAGCCCAAGTGGCTCAAGCAGGAGCACGACGCCTCCGGCGACGATCGAGGCGCCTACGAGTTCGTTCCAAGGCACTTGCCCGGCCAGCCGACTGATGAAAATCAGGACGAAGAGGTTGCCGGTGAGTAGCAAAGGCTCTCTAAACCGCAGGGCGAGCACCAGGGCGATAGCCCCTGGCAGTCCGTAGATCGCCACGAGCCACGTGGCGGTTTCTGCCTGGGACAATCCAAGATCCTCCGCCGCCTTCAAAGGGAGCGCCAGGACGGCGATAAAGATGACCGTCATCGAAAGCACAGCAGCCCAGTTGGGCAAGGCGCGACGCGATGCTTGCGGCTCGGGAGCTGCTTGATCCATGCGTCCCACATAAGCATCTCCCCGGGAGGGCGTCAAGGGTTTGTTCCGGGACGGGAACAGCAACGCGTGCCGATGGTTCGCTCCTTGGGCATCATCGGCCGACGACGTGGCTGAATGTTGCGGGCGGGACGGTCGCAATTGCCAGATGACGCCCGTATCCTGAGTCGATCACATTGGCAGAAGGCAGGCTTTTGTCGTATGAATCCGATCGGTGCAACACCTGACAACAAAGATTGGACCTGGGTGCTTGACCGTCCCTGCCCGGAGTGTGGAGCATGGGTTGGTGCCCTGCCCATCGCCGAGATTGCCGAAGCCAATCGTGGGAACGTTCAAGGGTGGTTGGCTGTGCTCGATCGGGACGAAGCATGGCTACGAATTCGACCAGAACCAGGAGTATGGTCGCCCCTCGAATATGCCTGTCACGTACGGGACGTTTTTCGACTCTTTGCCCAACGCCTCGATCTCATGCTTGCCGAGGTTGATCCAGCCTTTGCCAACTGGGACCCGAACCTCACCCAAGAGGAGGAGCGCTACGACCTGGCGGATCCCCGGGCCGTGCGGGAGGACCTAGCCGCCGCAGGTGAGGCAATCGCTATGGAATTCGCCAAGATCACCCCGGAACAGTTTGCTCGCACCGGTCGCCGAAGCGACGGCGCCAACTTCACAGTTGAAACCTTCGCCAGATACGAGATCCACGATCCGGTCCACCATCTGTGGGACGTCACCGGCGAGGCTTCCACCCTCGGCAGGTAGAAGTCGACCTTTGAACCTGGGTCGTTCTGCAGACTCCGGACGCGGAGACGGGTCCGTCCGAACCCCGGGGTCACGGGATCAGATCTGAACCTTGGCGAGAGCGGCGGTGGGGTAGCGATCTCCAGCCGTCCGCGCCGGATCGAATGTCGCCGATAGCAAGGAGAGTTCTTGATCGGTCAAGGAGACCGCGGTGGCGGCGACATTCTCCTCAAGGTGCGAGATGCTCGTCGTCCCCGGGATCGGCAACAAGAAATCGCGTTGTGCCAGCAACCAGGCCAGTGCCACCTGTGATGGGGAAATGCCGTGGTTCACGGCGACGTCCTGGAGGGCCTGAAGCATGACTTTGTTTTGGTCGATGTTCTCCTGAGCGAAACGCGGATGCTGGCGCCGGCGGTCTGTTTCGTCGAGGTCTTCGGTGCCCTTGATCTCACCGGAGAGGAAGCCTCGTCCGATGGGGGCATATGCCACATACGAGATACCAAGTTCATCGCACACGCCGAAGATCTCTTCCTCGGCGAACCGGGTCCACAGTGAGTACTCGGTCTGGACGGCTGCCAGGGGATGGACCGCATGGGCGCGTCGGATGGTCGCGGGGGCTGCCTCGGAAATGCCGAGGTGGCGAACCTTGCCCGCCGCCACGAGGTCCGCCATCGCCCCAACCGTTTCTTCGACCGGAACCGTCGGATCGACGCGGTGGATGTAATAAAGGTCGATGTAATCGGTTTTCAAGCGGGCCAGGCTCTGGTCACAGCTGTCTCGGACGTACTGAGGTTCGCCGTGCACGACCCGTTTTCCGTCCTCCATGGCCTGGCCGAACTTGCTGGCAAGAAAGACCTGGTCCCTCCGTCCGGCCAACGCTCGCCCGAGCAGGGTCTCGTTGTGCCCCCAACCGTAGGCATTCGAGGTGTCGAGATGGTTGATGCCCAACTCAATCGCCCGATGGATGAGAGCTATTCCGGAGTCGTCGTCCGACGGTCGGTAGGTCCCGCTCAGGGCCATACAGCCGAGCCCCATGGCCGACACGGTGACGCCCGTGTTCCCCACACTTCGCTGCAACATCACGTGATCCCTTCCAAGATATTCTTGACCCTACTAGGAAGACCTGAAAGCGATCGGGGGTGAGGTCGGCCCTGGCATCCAACAACGTAACCAAACATATGCGTGATGCCGATCGGCCATTGTGAGTTCTGCACCGGGCAACTGGCTACGGCTTGTGTGACGCGGTATCAGACAGAGTCAAGGGCGGATATCTCTTCGGGCGACATGGTCCAGGCCGCCGCGGCAACGTTGGCCCGAACCTGGGATGGGGTAGTCGCGCCGGCAACTATGGAAGCGACCTGGGGCCGGGCGAGTAATCCGCTGATCGCCAGCTCAAGAAGCGTGTGGCCGAATTTCTCTGCGGTCTCGGTGAGTTTCGCAACGCGGTCCAATACGTCGTCATCCAGCGTCTGGTGGGGGCGGGGCTCCCAAAACGCCAACCGGGACCCGTCGGGGGCAGCCTCACCCTTGCGGTACTTTCCGGTCAGGAGACCGCTTGCCAACGGGAAGTACGGAATGAAGGCGATGTCTAGGCGTTCGCACGCCGGCAATACGGCTTCTTCGACTTCGCGACTTAGCAGGGAGTACTCGTTTTGAACGCTCACGAAGCGGGCGGTACCGAGGTCCTCGCTCACTGCCTCCGCCTCGTCCAGTTGCCCGGCAGAGAAATTGGAGCAACCGATGACACGGACTTTTCCCTGGTCGACCAACTCGTTCAGCGCCCCGAGAGTTTCGGAAATGTGCGAGTCGCGGTCCGGTCGGTGGATCTGGTAGAGATCGATGTAGTCGGTCTGCAGGCGACGCAGACTGTCCTCGCAGGCGCGCTGGACCCAGGCTCTCCCTCCACCCCTCATCGTCTTGTCGGTCTTACTCATGGAGATCCCGAACTTGGTGGCGATGATGACGTCTGAGCGTCGTGTCCCTAATGCCTGACCCAGGAATTCCTCCGAACGGCCCGTACCCGAGTACGGATGGTCGCCGTATCCGTAGATATCTGCGGTGTCGAAAAGGTTGATGCCAACGTCGATTGCGGCGTCGACGACTGAGGCGCTGTCTTCAGCGCTTAGCTTTCGGGCAAAGTTGTTGCAGCCGAGTCCGACGGTCGAAACCGACAGCGGACCGATGTTGCGATGCTCCATACCCTCTCCTCTGAACATGTGTCGGTCGAACCGACTCGGCCTGGACCTCCCAGAATGCTCTCCTGGCTTCTTGGGTCGGAGTAACGGTAGGCGGTGTTCAAGCCCTCGGCGGGGAGGTGTGGCTTGACAAACTCATCTGCGGCAGTGATAGGGAGGTGGTTGTGTAGATCGACCGTGACCGTCTTTGGACGGGTGGGTTCGGTCGTCGGATGGGTGCGCCCGGCGGTCGGGCCGAAGGGGTCGAGGGGGATGGATGGCTGAGAGATGGCGGGTCCTTCCTTACACAGTCCGACTCAGGGTCGGCGGCTGTTCAGCTCAGGTCCATGACGGTATCAAGTCCGCGATGGACTCCAACCAGCTTACCGACCTGCCGGATCGCCAGCAGCCCTCCTGCAACATAGGGTCCGGCGCTGGTGCCTGCATCGTGTCTGATGCTAAGCCGTTCGTCCTCGGCACCGAACAGCGACTCGACCGAAAGTACGAATCCGGGGAGGCGAACAGAATGCACCTGGGTTCCCCCGAGCGTGGCACCACGGGCTTGCTCTTCCCCCTGGGTTTCGCCAACGGGTACGACCATGGAGGGAGTCCCGACCTTCGATAATCGGTCAGCCAACTCCCGGGCGGTTCCGCTTGGAGCATCCACCTTCCCGGCACTCCCGTAGTCGATCACCTCCCAGCTCTTGACCCACCCGGCCGCCATCTCACTGAACTTCATCATCAGGACGGCGGTGATCGAGAAGTTGCCACAGGCCAAAACACCCAGCCCCTTTGCCTGTGCGGCTTGGTCGATGACTTCATAGTCTTCGGTCTCGAGTCCCGAAGTTCCGACGACCACATGGGCGCCGGCGTCGAGGGCTGCCAGGATGTTTTGGCGAGCGACCGACGGGTTTGTGTACTCGACGAATACGTTAGGTTTCGATGCCAGGGCTTCTTCGATCGTTCCACTGATCTTCCCGCCTGACTCGGTCCTATCGAGCACGGTGCCGATATGCTCCCCGGCCCGCTTCCGGGAGAATGATCCGACCAGATCGAGATCGGCTGCCTCGATGATGCCTCGTGCCAGGGCTGAACCAGCCCACCCGGTTGCACCAGCGACAACGACAGTTGTGTGCTCTGTTTCACTACCGTTCACGGTGACTCCCGGGTCTCGACATGTTTGGTCACATTAGGCCCTCAGTGACCCTTCGGTTGTGTGCCGCGGTCTCGAGGTTTGTCAGGGGAGATTCGTAGCGGAGCCAGTACGAAGATCTCATCTTCCGGCCTGCATCGGACGTTCGAACCCCCGACCGTAGGAAGGGATAGGGGAGACCTTTGCAGCGCCTTGGGGGAGGCGGGTTCATTCTCCGTGGCCGATGCCACAGGTTCCGGGAGGAATTGAGCTCTGAGGGGGATCGAAGTCTTCGCATACGAATGGCAAGTCGACGGTCCCGCCATTGTTGGAGCCGCCACCGACTGGGACGGTTGAGGTGGTTGCCGACACGGTGCCATCGGATGCATCTGCGATCTGGTCGGTCAATCCGCTGAATGCAAGCCAAAGAAGTTCGACAGCCGAGAGAGCAAAGACGATGGCAAGTACCAGCAGTAACGCCGACTCCACGAGCGTTGCGCCTTGGGAGGATTCCCAACTTGGCGCAGTTCGCAAGATGGCCCCTTCGGTATTCGTGTCACCACCACGTACGGTGGCCACCAGTCTTTCGCGGCATGTCGGATCTTGGTCGGGTTCTTACGATCAACGGAACAGGACGTAGAACCTGTGATTCGAGTTGTTGGTCGGACTAGGTTTCGAAGTCCACGCGGAAAGGGTATGCATGCCCGGAAAGATATTGCGGATTCTTCTTTGGATAACTGCGGTTGAGTTCTTCGCTTTTGTAGTCGGCCATTTGATTTCGAGGAAGATGACGACGGGCGGCGAATACAGCGATGACTTCAAGATAGCGGTGATTTTTGGAGGGAAGAGATTCCATAGCATCGCAGGAGCGTTGAAATCGGGATCGGCTGTCGCAGCCCTGGGTGGTTTGGAAATCGACTTGCGCGATGCCACTGTCGATCCGATGGGCGCCGATCTTGAACTTACCGCCGCGCTGGGTGGAGTACGTGTCTTTGTGCCACGAGATTGGGCCGTCGATGTCGATACGGATGCCCAGATGGGTGGAGTCGATATCGATGTGACGCCAAGCGAGAAGCTGCCCGAAGACGCACCCCGCTTGCGCATTCATGTCATCACCCGGGCCGGTGGCGTCGCCGTGACCGCCCGAGATTGATACGACCAAGAATATCGGCCGCACTGCATACTTGTTGCAGCTGTTGACAGCCTCAGGGGTCTTCGGTTGGGCGTTCTTCACCTGGGTCTAGGTGGCACTCATTCCGCCGTCGGCATAGAGGGTGTGACCGGTGATTGACCCAGCCAGGGGCGAAGCGAGGAAGAGCACCGGACCGACTGTGACGTCAGGCGGCGTCAGTCGACCTTGCGGGATTCTCTGCGCGAAGCTTTCGACGAGTGCCTGGTCGGTGAAAGCCGGTGCCATCAGAGCTGTATCCGTTGGTCCTGGCGCAACCGCGTTGACGGTGACGCCGGTGCGACCCCACTCGACGGCGAGGGACTTTGTCATCGAAATGACGGCCGCCTTCGAAGCGTTGTAGGCGAGCTGGAGCGCCGAACCGCGGTTACCGGCGTTCGACGTATAGTTGATAATCCGACCCGACTGGCGTTCGATCATGCGGCGTGCGGCTGCCTGGGACATGAGCCAGGTGCCTTTCACGTTGATGTCCATCGTTCGGTCGTAGTCGGCCTCGGATAGCTCGAGAGCCGGTACGCGAACGTAGATGGCGGCCGTGTTGACCAACACGTCGACCTTGCCGTGCTCGGCGCACGCTTCGGCGATCAGGGCTTCGACCGAGTTGGCTTCGCGGACGTCGACCTGGGCGGGGCTCGCCGTTCCGATCTCGGAGGCAACCGTCTCAGCGGCACCACCGTCGATATCGGCGACCACCACATGGGCTCCATGGTGAGCGAAGGCCCGGGAGATCTCCCGGCCGATACCGCCCGCTCCACCGCTTACAACGACCACGTGGTCGGAGAAATCAAACCAAGCATCTGTATTCATGTGTCAATCCTCCCGATTGCTGCCAGGCGGATAGTACCGACACGGTGGCCGACCGGTCGCGAAAGTCTGGCGGCCTATTCTTTTGAGGAGCTCGTCGCGATGCGGCATCAGTCGAAGAGCCGCGCTCGACGAATCG
>CAJQPD010000173.1 GCA_905480085.1 uncultured Acidimicrobiia bacterium | reverse complement strand
GGTCGATCGCTTCCAAACTCGGTTAGCAACCTCTTACAGGTTGACGACGGCGCAGGTGAGGGTGCGGGTGATGCCTTCGACCGCCTGAACCCTGGCAACAACCAGTTTGCCGAGTTGGTCGACGTCGTCAGCGCTGACCTTGATGATTACGTCGTATGGTCCGGTCACATCGTCAGCAGCCTGGACGCCGGGGATCTTGCGGACTTCGGTCGCCACATGGGCAGCCTGGCCGACTTCGCTTTGAACTAACAGGTACGCCTCAACCATGTGTTCTCCTTCCGAGTACGCAGTCTACGCGCATCATGAGGATCTATGATCCGTCTACCCCGAGCCGGATGTTGGACGCGAACGATTGGCCGCCATCGTCGATGACGTCAAAAACGATTCGCTGACCCTGACGAAGCGAGCGGAAAACCGACCCGCCGAGGGTGCCTGCCCTGAGCAAGACTTCTCGTCGATCGCTGTCACTGACGACAATGCCAGCTCCCGTAATCGGGTCGTACAGCTTGACGATTCCCTGCATCTAGGCCTTCTCGACCTTCCCGGCCTTGAGGCACGAGGTGCAGACGCGGGCCTGACGGGTATTTGACCCGTGCTTGACGCGCACTTTTTGGATGTTTGGTGTCCAGGTTCGGCTGGAGCGCTTATGCGAGAAAGTCACTTTCTTGCCGAACGTGGGCTCTTTGCTGCAGATTTCGCAACGATTTGCCATTTTTGGGATCTCCTCGATCGGCGGGGAATCGTAGCAGCGGCGCTCGTGCGAGAAAAATGCGAGATGGGTCGAGGATTACCAAGGTTGTCCCACCCAACTGGCACAATGCGCTGATGACCGAACGCAGCCTTGCCTATCTTTGCACGGTACCCGTAACGAAAGTTTCGGGGCTGTCTGGCAAGCGTGGCGCGGCGCTTGCCAAGGCTGGGATTCGATCGGTTGGCGACCTGCTTCTTCACGTGCCCCGGCGGTACGTGGATCGCTCGACCCAGGTGGACCTTCTCGGCGTCGCCTCTGGCGAAGAGGTCACCGTGATCGTGACGGTGCAAAAGGTGTCCGTCCGGCGGGTTCGGAAAAACCTGACGATCATCGATGCGGTATGCACCGATGGCGAGGGCATCCTCAATGTGACCTGGTTCAACCAGGCGTTCCGGGCCAAGCAGTTGACCGAGGGGGCCGAGATTGCGTTGTCAGGCAAGATTGAGCGATACCGGGGGCGCCTCCAGATGAAGGCCCCGGCCGTCGATGTTCTCGGGACGGCGAGCGAGTCGCTGACGACTGGCCGGGTGGTTCCGATTCATCCATCGGTCGGTGAGGTGGGGCCGGGGTACATGCGTCGGGCGATGCACAACGCCCTCCAAAGGTCGATGCCGCTGTCAGATCCCCTGCCCGAGTCGTTGCTGGATCGTCACGATCTCATGGACCGGCAATCGGCGCTTGGATCGATCCACTTTCCTGACACGTTGAGTGAGGTTCCGGCTGCTCGCAAGCGGTTGGTTTTTGACGAGTTTTTCAGGCTTGAAGTCGCGTTGGCTCTCACAAAAAATCAGCGGGCTCATACGGCCGTTGGCATCTCGCATGTTCCGAGCCGTGATCTCATCGATCGGTTTTTGACCGGGCTGCCATTTTCCCCGACCGGGGCCCAGGATCGGGTTCTGGCGGAGATTATTGACGATATGGTTTCGGAACATCCCATGCACCGCCTTCTTCAGGGCGAGGTCGGCTCCGGAAAAACCGTGGTGGCTGTGGCGACGCTGCTCCTGGCGGTGGAGGGCGGGTACCAGGGCGCCATCATGGCTCCGACCGAGGTGTTGGCCGCCCAGCACTATCTCGGCGTGTCGGACCTGCTCGAAGGAGCCGGGATGGCGTCGCTCCCATTGGTGGACCAGGTGAGTTTGTTCGATCAACCAGATTCGCCAACCGGGTTGCCACAGCCGGAACGCCCCATCGTGGTTGCTTTGCTCACCGGATCGACGGCCGAGTTGTCGAATCGAGTCGATGCCACCCGTGCCGATGTTTTGGAATCGGTCGCCTCGGGCGAAGCAGATATTGTGATCGGTACTCACGCTCTCATCCAGGAAGGTGTCGATTTCGGCCGCCTCGGGGCAGCAGTGATAGACGAACAGCACCGGTTCGGCGTCCACCAGCGGGTTAGCTTGAAGGACAAAGCCCACAACCAGGACCCTGATCTGCTCATCATGACGGCAACTCCGATCCCGCGAACCCTGTCGATGACCCTGTATGGGGACCTCGATGTTTCATTGCTCGACGAAATGCCACCGGGGAGAATCCCGGTGATTACGACAGAGCTCTCCAAGGAGTCGATGGACGAGGTTTATGAGTTGATCCGCGCCGAGGTCGTCGCCGGTCGCCAGGTGTTTGTGGTCTGCCCGCTTGTCGAAGACTCGGACAAGATCGAGGCGTCCTCGGCGACCGTTGAACACGCCCGACTCGCCGCCGTATTCGACGACCTCAACGTTGCGCTGCTTCACGGGCAAATGAAACCACGTGAGAAGGAAGCCGTCATGGACTCGATGAGGGCGGGGGACGTCGACGTTCTGGTGGCGACGACGGTCATCGAGGTAGGCATCGATATCCCGAATGCCA
>CAJQPD010000172.1 GCA_905480085.1 uncultured Acidimicrobiia bacterium | reverse complement strand
CTTGAATGTGCCGCCGAGGCGAGTACTCTTGGCAAGACGATCTGGGCCGACGGCGGGGTCCGTTACCCGCGTGATGTGGCGTTGGCACTGGCAGCGGGAAGCGCGTCGGTCATGATTGGCTCATGGTTTGCAGGTACCTATGAGGCCTCCGCCGACCTGCAGTTCGATGAAGCCGGCCGGATGTTCAAGTCGAACTATGGGATGGCCTCGGCCAGGGCGGTTCAACTGCGGACCAAGGGGGACTCTGAATTCGATCGGGCGCGCAAAGGTCTCTTTGAGGAGGGAATCTCCACGAGTCGGATGTACATCGATCAAGAGAATCCCAGCGTAGAAGACCTCATCGACCAGATCACGGCCGGAGTCCGGAGTTCCTGTACCTATGCCGGCGCCCGAACTATTTCCGAATTCGCTGAGCGGGCGGTCATCGGTGTCCAATCGTTGGCAGGGTTTCAGGAAGGTCGCGCCACCGCCTCGACCTGGCTCTAGGCGTTCGAAATCATCCTGGATACGGTCAGGTCGAGGGGGCGTAGCCGATGAGACTGAGCGCCGCGATGATCAACCCCACTCCGGCGACCTGAACGAAGCTGAGCCGCTCCTTAAGAAAGACACGACCGAGTCCAACCGTTATAGCCGGGTACAGGGACGAGATAACGCCCGTGATGGACAGTAGCCCGATCTGGCTGGCCAACAGGAAAAAGATGTTGGCCAGCATGTCGATGAAACCGGATGCGTACGCCCATCGGGCCGCCGCCGGCGGCACACCCGGCTGATCGCGGCTGGCCAGAAGGATTGTGCCGAGGACCACGATGGCGGTCAGCTTGGCCGGGATGAGCGGCCAGAGCCCTGCCGCTTCGTCGATCTGCGCGATGAACGCGAAGAACGCGCCGAAGCCAAGTCCCGCCAGGGCAGCCATGACCAGCGTGGACCGGGCCGGTCGGTGTTCAGGCGCCCTGTCAAAGCCGGAGACAAGCGGAACGGCAATGAGGCCAAACGCCGCCCCGGTCAGTGCCAGCGCCGAGGGCCGCTCCCCGGCAAGCAAGCCGACGGAGAACGGCACGATGGCTCCGACGAACGCGGTCAACGGCGACACGGCAGCCATGGGCCCGACGGCCAGGGCTTTGAAAAGGAACACCAGGCCGAGCATGCCGGCCAGTCCGGAGCTGGCTCCGTATAGCGTGTCCCGGAGCGTGATTTCGCCGCCCATGATCAGCCAACCAGCCGTGGCAAGAGCCAGAGCCGTCAGGGCCGCCCGAAAGGCCACTCTGGTGGCAGCCATTTGCTTCGATGCGTATCCACCGAAGTAGTCTGAGAACCCGAAACTGACCGCCGACGCCAGGGCGAGCAGCGCGCTCATTTCAGGTCGTCTGGCAGCCGTTCGGTGACGGTTTTGATGTCTTCGGCGCAATCGCGATGCATCACGAGGACAGAGTCGTCGGTTTCGACAATGATCAAGTCGTGAACGCCCAGAACCACCACCGGCTTCGACTCCGACCGTACATACGAGTTTGTCACGTTCGACAGGTACACCTGACCACCGACGACGTTCCCGTCTTCGTCGGCGTTTCCGAGGTCGTGCAACGTCGCCCAGGACCCGATGTCACTCCATCCACACGACAACGGCAGTACGGCACCTCGCGTCGTCGGCTCCATTACGGCGTAGTCGACTGATTGTGGCTCGATGGCGCTCCAACTGTCGTCGTCGAGGAGGCGAGTGTTGCCCGTGATTGTGGATCTTTCGTATGCGGTTGTCACAAGTTCGTACATCGCCGGGGAATGTATCTCCAGCTCTGTGAGGAAGTCCGCTGCTCTAAACACAAAGATCCCCGCGTTCCACAGGAATCCCTCCTCGAGATATCGGGTCGCCGTATTGACATCCGGCTTTTCAACGAAGGCCGCAATCCGGCTCGCTCCGTTCGCGATGGGTTCGCCGGGCTGGATGTATCCATATCCTGTCGCCGGATAGGTGGGGATCACCCCGAATGTTGTCAAGTAGCCTTGGTCGGCCGTAATGGTGGCCAGGCTCACCATGCGGGCGAACTCGGCGACGTCCCCGAGGACGTGATCGGACGGTAGAACAACCACGATGGCGTTCGGGTCCTGTTCGACCGCCGCCAAACAGGCGCTGGCGACTGCCGGAGCCGTGTTTTTGGCCGCCGGTTCGATCAGGATCGAAGGAACAGTGTTGAGGGCGCCCAATTGTTCAATGACGCGATCGACATGGGCCGCCCCGCATACGACCAGCGGTCTGCCGACGTTGCTCAGGGAGGTGAGCCGTGAGGCGGTGTCCTGAATCAGGGTATTGGTCCCCGTGAGGGATCGAAACTGCTTCGGCATCGTCTTGCGAGAGAGTGGCCACAAACGGGTGCCAGATCCACCCGACAGGATTATGGGAATGATCAAGGCTATTTCCCCGTGAATATCGGAGAGCGCTTTTCCGCGTAGGCGACCATCGCCTCCATCAGGTCGGCCGACTGGAGGTGGGAAGCGTTGTAGAGCGCCACGTAGTCGAGAGCCTCGGCGACCGTCCGGCCCTCGTTGGCCCGCAAGATGTGCTTGGTTCCCTGTACGACCAGGGGAGAATTGGCGGCAATGTCCTCAGCCATGGACCTGGCGGCTTTGTGCAGACTGGCAACGTCGTCGAATAGGTCGTTGACCAGTCCGATCTTCTCGGCGCGAGCGGCGTCGATGTCCTTGCCCGTATACGCCAGTTCGGCGACATGGCCGGAGCCAAGGATGGCCGGGAGTCGTTGTAGGGTTCCGACATCGGCCACGATGGCAATCTTGGTTTCTCGAATTGCGAACACGGCATCCCGGGAGGCAAGCCGGATGTCAGCGGCTGTAATGAGGTCGATCCCCCCACCCAGGCAGTAGCCGTGAATGGCCGCAATAACCGGTTTGGGACAATCGGCCACGGCCGACAGTGCGGCCTGCATGCGCTTGATCTCTTGATAGGCACTCTTGGCCTTGGCGGCCGGTGAGTCCCCTGAACCGACGCTGACCCCGGCGAACTCGACGAGATCCAGCCCGACGGAGAACGCAGTCCCTCGCGCCGCCAGAACGACGACCCGGATATCCTCCGCCTCTCCAACGGCTTGCATGGCGAGGGGAAGCTCGGTCCAGAAAGCCTGGCCCATCGCATTGAGTTTCTCCGGCCGGTCGAGCCAGACCGTGCCGATGTGGCCGTCTTGTTCGACGGTGATGACGTCGCTTGCGAAATCCATGGCGAGAACTGTAGAGGACTGGCCGGGCTTCGAACGACTCAGGGTGTTAGCGACCACGAATTGTCCTCCTCTCCAGATACGCCGCGCGACGGCCGCCTATCATGGCCCCGCTGCGATTGATCGCTGAGGAGAGAGCATGCTGATGCGGGGGGGCAAGAGGGCGTGACGAATTCGACCACCGTCGTTGTTTCGGGCGCCCTTCGACGATACGAGTTTCCACCGAATGACTGAAGCTGTCACAGCGGAGAAGCCCGCTCCTGCGGGCCTTGGGACGTTCGGTGGGGTGTTCACCCCGTCGATTCTGACGATCCTCGGTGTCATCATGTACCTGCGGTTCGGGTGGGTGGTGGGAAATGCCGGCCTGGCCGGAACTCTGATCATCGTGACGATCGCCACCGGAATCACGTTTCTTACCGGTTTATCGATTTCTCAGATAGCAACCGACCAGCGGATCAAAACTGGCGGTGCCTATTACATGATCAGCCGGGCGTTGGGTATCGAGGTCGGCGGGGCGATCGGTATCCCCTTGTACATCGCTCAGGCGCTGTCCGTCTCCTTGTACACCATCGGTTTCGCTGAAAGCCTGACCGTTGTCTTTCCCTCGTTCGATCAGCAGATCGTCGCAGCGGTGACCGCAATTGCGGTCACCGCCTTGGCATTGATTTCGGCTCGCACCGCCATACGGGTGCAGTACTTCATCATGGCCGGGATCGTGATATCTCTCGTGTCGTTCTTCTTCGGCGCCCCTCTGCCGGACGCCGCCGTGGCCACCGTCGTTCAACCGACTGCCGGGTTTTGGTTGGTCTTCGCGGTGTTTTTCCCCGCCGTGACCGGCATCATGGCCGGCGTCAATATGAGCGGCGACCTGGTCGACCCGAGGCGTTCGATTCCACGCGGCACCATGGCGGCCATCGGGGTCAGCTACCTCATCTATATGACCATTCCGTTCGTCCTGGCCCGATCCGCATCCACCGCCGACCTCATCAACGATCCGCTCATCATGCGCAGAATCGCCTTATGGGGTGATGCCATATTGGTCGGTGTCTGGGGTGCGACGTTGTCTAGTGCCGTTGGCAGCATTCTCGGTGCCCCGCGTATCTTGCAGGCGCTGGCTCGCGACAACATCCTTCCCAAACCTCTGCGTTTTGTTGGCAGGGGCTCCGGACCGTCCGACGAACCACGCATCGGCACCTACGTTTCGTTGGCCGTGGCCCTCGGCGCCATCGCTCTTGGAGACTTGAACGTAATAGCCCCGATACTTACGATGTTCTTTCTGGCTACCTACGCTGTTGTAAACGTCGTATCAGCCGTGGAACGTTTTTTGCGTTCGCCGTCATTCCGACCCACCTTCCGGGTGCACTGGGCGCTGTCGGCTCTCGGGGCGGTCGGATGTTCGGCCGTCATGTTTCTCATCAACCCGGTCGCAACGGTCGTGGCGGCCTTCATTGTTCTCGGTATCTATCTCTGGCTTCAACGTCGCGGTATCAAGACCACCTGGGGTGATGCGCGTGAGGGAGCCTGGCAAGCTTTGATCCGGTGGGGACTCATCAACCTGCGCTCCTCGGGCTACGCCAAAACCTGGCGGCCCAACTTCCTCGTGCTGGCCGGCAGTCCATCCAAACGCTGGTATCTCATCGACCTGGCGAACACCATTTCGCACGACCGGGGAATCCTGAGCGTTGCAACGATCCTTCCCGATCCGGTGACGAGTGAGCGCAAGACCCAATTGGCCGCCACGATCCGGGACCACCTCGAGGAGAAGAGCGTCGAAGCGCTAGTCCGGGTCGTCTCCGCCCCCACGCCCTACATCGGCGTGGGCCTGCTGGTCGAAGCCTATGGGCTTGGCACGTTGATCCCGAATACGATCATGCTCGGTGACGGTGAGACGACCGGCAACCGCACCGAGTACGCCACGATGCTGTCCAACATCCACCACGCCAACCGCAACATCGTGCTGGTGCGGGCGGTTCCGTCGGAGAGTTTTGGTCGCCGCCAGCGAATCGATGTGTGGCTCCACGGAATCCGGGGCAATGGTGCCCTGATGCTGACGCTGTCTCATCTGTTGGCAACCAGCCTGGAGTGGCGCGGGGCAACGGTGACCGTGCGGATGATTGTCGTCAACCCGGGCGGGGCAGAAGAAGCGCGCCAAAACCTATCCGCCCTCATCAAGTCGGCTCGAATCGATGCCGAGGTCGAGATCATCGTGGATCCTCGACCTGCCCCAGAAGTGATTTCGTCCACTTCCCGCACGGCCGACATCGCTTTTCTAGGGTTGCCGACCCCCGACCCGGCCGACGTCGCCGGATTCGCGGACGTCCTGGATGCCTTGATCCTTCAAACCGAATCCATCCCGGCCGTGGCTTTTATCCTGGCTTCCAAATCGGCTGATCTGGATCTGATTCTTCAGTAGTTCGGAGCGGTGGTTCGTCACTACCTGACGGCGAAGGCCAACTTCATGTTGGCGTGATACTGGGTGACCTTGCCGTCTTTCACGCGAGCGGTCATGTTCTGTACCTCGACACCGGTGATGCCCTTGACCGACTCTGACGCCTTGGCAACCCCGCGCTGGATGGCATCCTCAAAGCTCACTTCGGATATTCCGATGACTTCGATGATCTTTACGACGCCCTGCTCGATGAAATCTGACATGCGGACAGTCCTCTCGGTTTGGATGCCCCAGATTAGATGTTTGCGGGGCGCGTGAGACTGAACTGCGTTACGTCAATTCGACCCGCAAGAAAACCAGCCTCGCAGTAGGACAGGTATGTCTTCCACATTTTCCGAAAGGTTTCGTCAAATCCGAGCGGGGCGATCTGGAGCCAGGCCGATTCGAATCGCTCCTGCCACTCCTTCAAGGTGCGGGCGTAGTCGAGCCCGAATCGTTCCTCGATCTCCCAGGTCAGGCCGCTCCTCGAGGTGAGATCTTTGAGGACTCGCGGGCTCGGAACCATCCCCCCAGGAAAGATGTAGCGGCGGATGAAGTCTTCGTTCGTGCGGTAGGAGTCGTAGAACTCGTCGTTGATGACTATGACCTGGAGGCCGGCTCGGCCGCCCGGCTTGAGGACCCTGGCGATCGTGTCGAAATAGTCTGGCCACCGTGAGTCGTCGATCGACTCGATCATCTCGATGGAGACGACTCGATCGAACTGGCCCTCAACCTTCGAGTAGTCGAGTAGTTGAACGTCGATCATGCCGTCGAGTTCGGCGATCCGATTTTTGTCGACGGCGTACTGGGCCTGAGCCTCGGCAATCGTCAACGTTGTCACGTTGCATCCGAGGCTGGCGGCGTACCGAGCCATCCCTCCCCATCCGGTGCCGATCTCGAGCACGGACTGACCGGGTTGGAGGTCGGCCAGTTCTGCGAGGCGAGCGTATTTTGCTTGCTGGGCGTCTTCGAGTGAGACGTCGTCAGAAGTGCCGGCGAGGCTGAAGCGGGCGGCCGAGTATGTCATGGACGGGTCCAGCCAGGCTTCGTAGAATTCATTGCCAAGGTTGTAGTGATCGACCATCGAGTCAACCGCCACGGTCCGATTGCTGGTTGGCAACCAGGCGCCCATTGTGCGGCCAAGCGCATAGAGGAGCGGATGTCGCTCGGCCCAATGCTTCTGGTTCAGCGCAGCGAAGAAGAGGAACCCGGTGAGATCGTCCGGCTCGAACTCGCCTGCCATGTATGCCTCGACCATGGCATTGGATCCGCCCCACAACACCCGTCGAAGCGACCCGGCTTTGATGAGACGTACGGTGGCATTCGGTCCAGGCTCGGATCCCGTCAAGGCTCCTTTCGAACCGTCGGCGAAGGTCACGTTCAGTGACCCGACCGCCACGCCTGCGCCGAGAATGCGAAGCACCAATCGATCGATCATCGATCGACCAACGGCATTGAAACCTCTGACGAGGGAGCTTCCGGGCGTCGGCGGTACTCGGCGCCCTTGCGCCAGAGAAGGAGAGCTTGCCAGTGGATACCGATCATCACTCTGAACGTAATCAATGGATGTGATACGAGCAACCGGACGAGCGTTCTGGTGGTCAGAGGTGCCCGTCGGCCAGACATGACGGCACTGAAGAGGTGACCGTTCATGTCGGACTCGGAAACCGTGAGTTTCATCAGTTCTCCGGGCGCCGAGAGCGCGAATCGGTAGCGAGCCCCCATGTCGATGAACGGGGAGACAAAGAACTGTTTGTCCCACTCGTGTACGACCGGGGACGCGTCGTCGACCGGAAGGAGATAGCTGTGGTACTCCCCGAACGTATTGCGTACTTCATACAGCACGGCCGCCAGGTTCCCGGACGGATCGTCACAAAACCATATGCTGAGCGGGTTGAAGGCGTAACCAAACAGGCGCGGCATCGTCAACAAACGAACCCGGCCGATTTCGATTCCTGCGTGGGCGGTCTGGCTGGTGATCCATGCCTTCAAAGAGGATCCGTCCCGCGGACCATGGTCACCCTGTCGAAACGAATACACATTTGGTCTGTCTACGGAGAACAGCCGGCTGACCCTGTTGGCGCTGTCGAGGTCGTCGAGGTCGAGCAACATCCAGTACACGCCATAGGAGAACGAATGTTCTTTTGGCCGGGCGCGTCGGTGGCTGACCTTCCCGACGTAGAGCAAGTTCATTGGGAGGCCGGTTGACGAAGGAGGGCGTCGGCCGCCGCATATCCTGACATCAAACCATCCTCATGAAAGCCGTAGCGGGCATAGGCACCGCAGTAATAGGAACGTTTGGTCCCTTGTATGGAAGGCAGTTCAGCTTGTGCCGAAATGGCCGCCCGATCGAACATAGGATGATCGTAGTCCCACGAGCCCAACTGGTGGTCGGGTTCTTCCGACGGGTTGAGCGATACGAACACCGGTACGTCGGTTGGCAGATTCTGAAGACGGTTCATCCAATACGTGACAGACGGGAGGTCACCCTCCTGACCGGTCCTGACGTTCCAACTTGCCCAGGCACGGCGATGCTTTGGCATGAAGCGCGGATCGGTGTGGAGGACCGCACGGTTCCGGGAGTAGGCAAAACTTCCGAGGACCGACTGTTCCTGTGATGTTGATTCGGATCCGAGTAGAGCCAGGGTGGTGTCGGCGTGGGTAGCGAAGATGACCTGGTCGAACCGTTCTGAGCCGGAGCTACTAAGGATCTCGACTCCAGACGAGTCGCGCCGAACGCTGACGACTGGTTCATCGAGGCGGATCTTGTTGGAGAAGGATGCACTCAGCTTCTCAACGTATCGTCGGCTACCACCGGAGACGGTTCGCCACTGCGGCCGGTTGCGAAGCTGGACGAGGCCGTGGTTGCGGAAGAATCGAGCGAGCGTGGCGGCCGGGTAGTCGGCCATTTCGGTCGCCGGCGTTGACCAGATCGCCGCCCCCATCGGGAGAAGGTATCGTTCGCGAAACGCGGTTGAGTAACCGGCGGTGAGGTCTCCGAGGCGAAGCTCGGGGTCGTCAATGTCGACGGTCTGAATGTAGCGGTTGAAGCGGAGGATATCTCTGATCATCTGCCAATGGCTGACCCGCAACAGGGCTGACGGGGAGGCTGCCATCCCTGCCAGGCTTCCCTCGTATTCGACCGGAGATCCGGCGATTGCGAACGACATGTTGCTCGGCTCCGTCTCTACGCCGAGTTCGGCGAACAAGGATGTCAGGAGTGGATAGGTCCGGGTGTTGTAGACGATGAATCCCGTGTCGACTGCCAGGGATGTGCCGGCAACCTCGATGTCGACAGTATGGCTATGTCCGCCGACCCAGTCAGAAGACTCATAGAGGGTCAGGTCGACATCATTCTTGAGGCCGTGGTCCACCCCCATCAGACGGTGGGCGGCGCCCAACCCTGAAATTCCGGTTCCAACTATTGCTACACGCACCATGTTATGCGTTGCCAAGGATCGGCCGGATTAAGGCTTCAGAACCGTAGGAGCGCCGATCCCCACGTATAACCCGCTCCGAACGTTGAGAGCGCTACCAGTTGTCCCTTGGTGAGGGCGCCTTCGGCGACGGCCGTATCAATACCGAGCGGGATGGTGGCCGCGGTGGTGTTCCCGAATCGGGCGATGGTGTTGAACACGCGGGCACCGTCGATTTCGAGCCGTTTGGCAACGGCTTCGTTGATGCGCAGGTTGGCTTGATGGAAGAAGAACCATTCGACCTCATCGAGCTTCGCACCGTTTGCATCGAGCGCTTCGTTGATGGATTCAGGCATGCGCTTTACCGCGTTCATGAAGACCCGCCGTCCGTCCATGATGGGGAAGTGGCGGCCCGCTTCAATGTCCTCAACCGTGATCCGGTGACCGGCCATCGCTTGCCCAGGGGCTTCGGCCCACAGGCTCTTGGCGCCACGTCCGTCTGAGTGGATGTGCGTCGAGTAGATCTGAGAGTCCTCGGGCGACGGGGCTTCAATCATCTCCAGCACTATCGCTCCGGCGCCGTCACCAAACAAGATCGAGACATCTCGCCCCCGCGGAGAGATGTCGAGGCCCTTGGAGTGGATTTCGGCACCAACGACCAGAACGGTCTTTGCTTGACCTGCCCGAATGTAGAGATCAGCCATTGACAGCGCATAGATGAAGCCCGAACACTGTTGCCGGACATCAATCGCAGGAATCTCCGGTGCGTGGAGCTTCTGTTGAAGGAAACAGGCCGTTCCCGGAAAGTCATGGTCGGGGCTGATCGTGGCGAGCAGGATCATGTCAAGGTCCTGGGCGGTGATGCCGGCGGCCTCCATGGCCCGTACGGAGGCTTCGAATGCCAGGTCCGAGGTCGTCGTTCGGCCGGTCACCCAGTGTCGTTCCTGGATACCGCTGCGTTGCTCGATCCAGTCGGCAGTAGTGCCAAGCGCATCAGCCAGTTCGAGATTGGATATCACCCGGTCAGGCGTGAACGAACCGGTCCCGGTAATTCGTGATCGCATCTGATTGACTCTACGCGCCGCGGCCCTTTACATGTAATGGAGTTAGTCGTCGGGAAAGAGCCGCGGTTTGAACAGTCGGTCGTGTTCGCGCAGGGCATATCGGTCGGTCATTCCGGACACGTAGTCGATCGCCTTCGTCAGGTCCGAAGCATCATCGACCTGATAGGTGGCCGGTATCTCGTCAGGGTGACGGCCGTAGTAATCGACGAGTTGCGAGATGATTCGAACCGCTCGTTCCCGTTGGCCATTCGTGTCGTGACGTAGATAGACCCGGTCGAACATGAAATCGCGCAGTTCGTGCATCGCCTCGAGAACGTCGGCTCGCATCGTTACCCGGCCCGCTTCATTTGACCCGTCCACGACAGCCTCGATCATGGTGCGGATCCAGGCCGATCCCGGCTCGTCACCGAAGGTGGTTATCCCTTTGCTGGGAAGATCCTCGAAGCGGATCACCCCTTCGCGCAATGCATCCTGGACGTCATGGGTGAGGTAGGCGATTCGGTCGGCGTACCGACAGAGATAGCCCTCCTGGGTTGCCGGAGGAGGGTCGATCTTCCAGGAATGAGCCCGGATGCCATCAAGGACTTCCCAGGTCAGATTGAGCGGCTCCAGGACCGTCATAATGCGGACCGATTGCTCCGAGTGAAGCCAGGTACCCTCCACATAGGGGGTCAACGCATCCTCACCGGTGTGGCCAAACGGGGAGTGCCCGACATCGTGGCCAAGACAGATGGCTTCGGTTAGGTCTTCGTTCAAGCCCAACGCAGCAGCCATCGACCGACCCGCCTGGGTGACCTGGAGAGTGTGGGTGAGCCTGGTGACAAAGTGGTCACCCTCGGGGTTCATGAAGACCTGGGTCTTGTGTTTGAGGCGTCGGAAGGCCTTCGAGTGCATGATGCGGTCGCGATCGCGTTGGAAAGCGGTTCGGTAGGTGTCGGGTTTCTCATCGATGGCCCGCCCGCGCGAATCTGCTGCCTTGGTGGCGGCTGGTGACAGCCGACTGAATTCCTCTGCCTCGCGCTCGGCTCGAAGTCGCTTGTACATGGACTAAACGACTCGCTGGCGAATGCTCGAGCTTAGATAGTCCATGGAGGCCACCACGATGGCGATCGCCAGCATGTTGACCGAGGCTGCCGAGTAATTCAGGAGTCGAATGTTCTGCTGGAGGACGAACCCGATACCACCACCGCCGGCGAACCCGATAATGGTGGACATGCGGACGTTGATGTCCCACCGGTAGAGCGTGAAGGCGATATAGGGCGGGACGATTTGTGGCGCGACCGCATAGACCACGGTTTGCAGCCTGGTGGCGCCGGTAGCCTTGACCGCTTCGATCGGGCCTTCGGAAATGCTTTCAACCTGCTCTGAGTAGAGCTTGGCGAGGGCAGCAACGGTGTGAACGGCCAAGGCCAAAGCGCCTGCGAATGGTCCAAGTCCGACCCAGACGACAAACACAATCACCATCACGAGCGGCTCGATTGATCGGAGTGAGTTGAAGATGGTTCTCGAGATGTAGTAGACAACAAGCCCGATATGAACCGTTGATCGACCTCGATTGCGGAAGGTGAGCCACAGCCCGATGATCGCCCCGGTGATCGCCGGATACCAGATGACCGACATCGGGTCAGTGAACCGGTAGAGCCAGGCGACGCCCGCTCCGATAATCGCCGCAATCACCGCTCCGGAGAGAGCGGCGAGTGGGTAGGTGGCAGCCTGACTTACCTTCGCCGGCGTGTGGGCTTGGATGAACGAGGCGAGTCGGCCAGCCATCGTCGCCAGGACGGCTGCGCCGAGGAGTGCTGACAGCAGCGTCGTGATCGCCGCGGCGATTTCTCCGCTCTTCTCAAGGAAGGAGCCCAAGAACCCGAAGGCGCCAAGTGAGTCGTCTAGCCAACCACCTACCTGCATGAGGGCTGCGGCCGCCAGCAGGATGCCAAGAATTCCGGCGATGGCCGCCACCAGGGCGACCGCCCCCCGTTGGGCACGTTCTGACGGGGTGGGAGGGTCGTCGTCCACTGGCGGGAACGCGAATCGTGCCGCGAAGAAGGCGGCCGCTGGGACGATGATCAACCCCAGGATCAGCAACAACGCGTTGTCGGTTAGTTGGTCGGCTAGGCGGCGCGCGGTACGAGACAAAGCAATGCCAATGGCAACGCCCAACGGAAGCCCCAGCAGTTGGAGGGCAAGCTTGGCGACGTTGGTCGTGATGTCCTGCATGATGTTTCGAGCAGCCAGGAAGCTGAGTGGAACCGCCAATGCGGTACCCAACGTGGTGGCGAGCAGAGCGAGGAACACTGTCTCAATGATCTTGTCCCAGGTGTCTATGCTTGCTTTGCTGATGCGCGGAGAGACCCGGAGTTCTCCGGCATTACTCACGACGTCGACCGGCGAGAAGATCGACCCCACTCGCTCGTTGGTTTGGACTCTGATGAGCTGGGCGGATTCGTTGGCTCGTTCGCGGGTGTCAACTTCCACTTGGAAGTTACCGTCTTGATCGGCGAAGAATTCTCCGATCTTCAGTTCGAGGACGCCATCGGGCGGTACCTGGTTGATCGAGCCTCGCGAGTTGGCAGCGAAACCGGTCCCGGTCACGACAACGGTGTCTCCCGGCTCAGCGCATGCCGGTTCGACGGTCAGGTAGCGGTCCTCGGTTGGGTCGGGTGCGGTGTAGCCACCAGCGGGACACGGCAGGTATAGGGGGTTGTCGGTGTTGGTGGGAATGCGATCGTAGGTGAGTAGCTCAGGGCGAGCGATCTCGCGCAGCACCCGCACGAGCTGACCGCGTCGAGTCTCGGAACTGATCTCGCCGAGGTCGATCTGGGTTACCTGGAAGCCATAAGCGTAGGTGATCAGACCGATGATGATGGCTAGTCCCAGGACGATCGACTGGCGGCGCGTGCGTCGCTTGGGCTGGCTGGCATCGCCGCCTCGAGTCGTGGAAGGCTCAGCCGACACGTTCGGCCTCTTTGCCGTAGATCTCTTTGAACTTGGCGTCGTCGATCGACGCCGGTGGGCCCTCGAAGACCAGTTTGCCGTCGTTGAGCGCAATTGCTCGATCGGCGTAGCGATGCACGAGGTCGAGGAAGTGCAGGCTGCACAACACCATCACATCGTCTTGCTGGTTGATTTGCTCGAGGTATTGCATGATGGAATGAGCCAAGACAGGGTCGAGGCTGGCTACTGGTTCGTCGGAGAGCAACATGCCCGGTTCTTGCATCATGGCGCGAGCCACACCGACCCGCTGCTGCTGTCCACCGCTGAGGGTGTCGGCCCGCACATAAGCTTTGTCGGCGAGGCCGACCCGTTCAAGCTGGGCGATGGCGCGGGTCTTGTGCTCTTGCGGGAAACGGTTGATGACGCTTAGTACTGGGTTTACGTAGCCAAGTGACCCGGCCAAGACGTTGGTGATTACTTTCGAGCGATTGACCAAGTTGAAGTGTTGGAACACCATGCCGATGTTGCGCCGGATTCGGCGCATCTCATCAGGACCGGCGTTCGTGACGTCGACTCCGTTCCAAGTGATGACCCCCTCGGTTGGTTCAATCAGACGGTTGATGCACCGCAGTAGCGTGGACTTCCCTGACCCGGATAGGCCAATAACAGCTAAGAACTGTCCGCTGGGAACTTCAAAGCTCACGTCTTCGAGTGCCACCGTACCGTTGTCATACACCTTGGTGAGGTGTTCTACTTTGAGCATCGCCCTACCTTAGACAAGGGTGGGGGCGGGACAAGTCCCGCCCCCACATCGACTTCAATATGCGTTTCTGGCTACTGGTCAGCCAGCAGCGCCTCAATAGCGCGCAATCCGTCGTATTCGTCATCGGTGGCCGGGGCGATGCCCGTCCAGCCGTAGAAGTCCTGGTTTCCGATGGACTCGGCCCATGCATCCGTCTCGGCGAAGGCGACGAGCGCCGCAGCGATCGTGGCCCGCACGTCGGCTGGGAAATCGGGACCGAACGACAAGGTGTCATTCGGAATACCCGGCGAGATCATCAAGATCTTCACCTTTTGCATGATGTCAGGAGCGTCGGTGCGGGCCGAAGCGCGAGCATCCAAAATGCGATACTCACCGTCGGCTCCACAAAGCAACCTTGAGTCGTCTTCGTTCGGGCCACAGGTGGCGATGATGTCATCAGCCAATTCTGGCGCCATCGTCTCGTCCCAGTTGCCATCTGGCAACAGTGGTGGGCTGAAGAACGTCGTAGCGAAGTCGGCTTCACCGTTGTACACGGCCAAAGCGGCCTGCGGGTGTCCACCGGTCTCGACCTGCTCGCCAGGTGTGACGCCAGCTTCTGAGAACATCAAGCTGGGCACCCGGAATCCCGAGGTGGAGCCGTCATCGGGGAACGCCCAGCTCTTGCCTTCGAGGTCTTCGATGGATGCAATGTCGCTGTCACGGGGCACCAGGATCTGGGCCCAGTAGACCGGCCATCCGAAACGGACTGCCTTGAAAGCTACGTCGACCCCGCATAGTGCGGAAGCTTCAACGTAGGCGGCACCCGGGATGAAGCCCATGGTGTTTTCAGGGGAGGCGCACATCTCTTCGATGGTTGCCGAGTAGTCGGTCGGGACGACGACCTCGTAGGTCAAACCAGTGGCTTCATTGAGGGCAGCTGCCATCAATTCACCGCCGGTCACGATAATGGCCGCTTCAGCGGACGGAACGAAGAGCACCTTGATCGGGTTCTCAGGGCTGCCAACCGTGGCCATCGCTTCGGTGGTGGTGGTCGGGGCCACCGTGGTGGTGGTCTCGGCTTTGGTGGTGGTGGTGGTGTCGGCTGCAGCGGTGGTGGTGTCGGCCGGGTCGGCCCCTCCGCATGCAGTCAGTACAAGCGCCAGCACGACGCTCATAGTTGCCCAGGTACGAGCTTTCATTTGTTTTCCCTTGGTCGGGTTATTGGACTGACGTCGGGTGGATTCCGCCCGGGCGCCACGGCGAGGCTAGCCAGGCGCGGCGAAGGTTTCCAGACCGCGAAAACGTTACGGCTGGTGGCTATCGACGAACGTCCGAAACTCGTCCCAGTTCGAGATATCAAATGTTCCCGGAACGGGATGATTCCAGGGTCGGACGTACCGCACCGTTGCCCGATCGGGCCGGTGGTGATGGATGTCGTAGACGTTGTGAGGAGCGTCATCGAGGTAGACATCGCAGTCGATCTGCCACTTATCGTCGAGAATATGGACTTCCCGGGTTGGTAACCGATGCTCGGCGATCCAGGCGTACGTGTCGTGAGTTGCCCAATACGGTTTTGAGGTCAGGATCACAATCGTGTGATCCTCTTTGGCCAGGTCCCACAGTGTCTCAACCGCCCCGTCGTAGGGTTCGAGGTGACGGAACAGAGATGCGCCGTTCAGATAACGAGCCCAATCCCAGAACTGACGCATCGACGGGAAGTGGGTGGCTGCCGGAATCCCGTCCCAGGTGTCAACTACCTCGGGCGTCAGATTGGTGCCGAACTCTTGGTTGTAGAAGGTGATCCACCCGCCGTTGAAGTTGGCGACCACTCCATCGAGGTCAATACCGAGACGCATGTGTACTTCCAAGGGCCATAGACAAGCGAGGATAGAGCGTCTCGGTCGAAACCAAAGATCGGTCGACGCCGCCGGGTCAGTTGATCCGAACCCAGTCGAGGACCTCTGGCAGGCGACGTCTCAGCAACATCGAAGCCAGCTTCAACGCCACAAGATAGATAATCACGCCGTACAGGACTGATCCGACCGATACCTGCCAGAGCGAAAACCGGGTGGCGCCGAATGCTTCGACCAAGGTGAAGGCAACCGCCGGTGGGATCATCAGGAGGCCAATCATGAAAAACGACACCAGCTGAGAAGCGATCGCAAGGCAGCCGTGTTCGCTGGCCTGGGAAAACACATCGGTACCCATGTCCGGCAATCGGAGTGGGGTCAGAACCGAGGCCAGGTTGCCGACCGCCAACTGACAGGCAACCGCGGTGAGGAGAATGGCCGGCATGTAGATCACCCTGGACCATCCGCCAGTGATGGCAGCGAGGGTCGCGGTCAGAATGGCGGTCTCAAGACTTAGGGCAATCATCGTGGCGACGTTCTTTCCGACCAGCATCTGGCGGGGTGTGATCGGGAGAGCGAAGAGATACGAGGCCGCCCGGCGTTCCCATCCGAACTGGTTAAGGGCAACCGGCAGGCCGACGAAGAGCACCGCGCTGGGGGCGGCCAGGACGAGCCACGGACTGGCGCCGAGACGCTCGAGGCGGGTCTGTCCGAGGAGGAGGGTTGCGCCGAGAATGCCGATGAAGATGACGCCCCCGGTCCAGACCATTCTCATGCGGGGATCGCGCAGATACATGCGTAACTCTTTGCGGACCACGACGGCGGTCGGACCCCATCCGGCGAGATCCGTAAATGGTTTCATGCGAGAAGCCGACTTCGTCGAGGTGGCCTCCGGTTGGGTGATGAGGCGGGTGAGCATCCGGTTCCACACATAGGCAAGACCCACGAGGCTCAGCGCCGACCAAAGCAACAATCCAGCCGTCAAGAGCCATTCCCCACGATCGGCGGCATGGATGGCCGATTGGGCCGCCCCGGGAGGCAGTACCCATGCCCATGAACTGGCGGGGTTGGCCAGCAGGGCTCCCTCCAGGCCAAGCGAACCGATCTTATCTGCGCCAACGGCCTGGGCGGCATACAGCCCCAGTCCGAGACCCACAACGAACAACATGGTGAGGTCCCGGCCCCGCCGGCTCTTGATGAGCATCGAAAAGGCGGTCGTGAAGGCCTGTCCGCCCACCACGTAAGAGGTGATGAGCAGAGCGACCGCGATAATCGTGATCGGCGTCAGAACCCAACCGCTCCACAAGACAAGGTTGACCAAGATGACGAGAACTGGAACCACGATGGGTGGCGTGAGCATGGCTGCTCCAGTGAGGCCGATCATCATCTGCCGGCGCGTCAGCGGCAACGTGGCGAACTTGGCTGGATCGAGGGTCTCGTCAATCGGGAAGATGAGCACTGGCAATGTCGCCCACCCAACCCAACCGACAACCGAGAGCCAGATGGCAAATTGGGTGGCGGCGGCCGGATCGAGAGATCGAGTCGTGTCGTAGTAGAACTGGGCTCCGAGGGCGGCGATAACTGTCAGCCCTACTGCGATGACCGGTAGGCCCCAACGGCGTTGCCGGTCGGTACGAAGACCGTTCGCCAGGAGTCGCCACTTCAGCCAGACGAGTTGGCGAGCCATTCAAGACCTTCGGTTGTGTCAGAAGCGCCGACCGCCGCCAGAAAGGCATCTTCGACCGTGCTCGCCTCGTATCGGGCCAGCAGGTCTTGAGGAGTCGCCTCGATGATGAGTTGACCACCGACCATGATTCCGATGCGGGTGCACAATCGTTCTACAAGCTCCATCACGTGGGACGAGAAGATGATGGTGGCGCCACTTTCGGTGTATCGCTGGAGAAGCTGACGGATGAGCCTGGCACTTATCGCATCCACCCCTTCAAATGGTTCATCCAGGAAAAGCACCGGGGGAGCATGAATAACGGCGGCGGCCAGGGCCACCTTCTTGCGCATGCCGCGTGAGTAGTCGCCGATGACGGTCCGGGAGGAATCTTCAAGATCGAGAAGGGCAAGCAACTCTTGTCGCCGTGAGGCTGCCTGGGCTTTGGGTAGTCCGTGAATGGCGGCCGTGAAATCGAGGAGTTCAGCACCGGTCAGGCGCTCGTAGAGATTGAATTCTTCCGGCAGGACGCCGATCCGGCGTTTGGCATCGGTGGGATGCTCCCACGTGTTGATATCGCCGATCCCGGCCGTTCCCGAATCGGGCCGCAGTAATCCGACGATCATCTTGATGGTCGTGGTCTTGCCAGCTCCGTTGGGCCCGAGGAGACCATAGAATTCCCCGGGCATTACGGCGAGATTCATCCCATCTACCGCTACCTTGTTTCCGAAACGCCGTGTTAGTCCACGCGCCCAAACCGCTGGTTGTCCGTCCGTCATGGCGTCAGTCTGGCAGCGTTCCGAGAATGTGCGAGTGCCCCATTCCTTTTCTCGTCCATTGGACTCGTGGAGATCAGTTCGGGCTACCATCAGCCTCAGTGGAATATCAAGCCCTCTATCGGAAATATCGGCCCCAACTCTTCGAAGAGGTGGTCGGCCAGAGTCATGTCACCAATACCCTTGTGAGAGAGATCGCCGAGGGCAAGGTGGCCCACGCGTACCTGTTTGCGGGTCCGCGAGGGACGGGCAAAACCACCTCTGCTCGGCTGTTGGCCAAATCGTTGAACTGTCAGAACCCACCGGGAGGCGGCGAACCGTGTAACGCCTGTGACTCCTGTTTGGCGATTGTCAACGGGTCGTCGTTTGATGTGACGGAACTTGACGCCGCGTCGCATAACTCTGTCGACGACATTCGTGACATCAAGGTGAGTGTCACGACGGTGGCGTCGGTTGGCGGAGCCAAGCGTGTGTTCATCCTGGACGAGGCTCACATGCTGTCCAAGGCCGCTTCCAACGCCCTTCTCAAGACGCTCGAGGAACCACCTGAACACGTGCACTTTGTGTTGGCGACGACCGAACCCTACAAACTGCTCGATACGATCAGGTCCCGATCCCAACGCTTCGACTTTCATCCGGTCTCCGTCGAGGCGTTGACCGATCATCTTGCCGGCGTTGCCAAGTTGGAGTCCTATACCGTTGCCGAAGGCGCCCTTCAGTTGGTCGCCCGTCACGCGGCCGGTTCCGTTCGAGACTCGTTGAGCTTGCTGGAACAGGTGGCCGCCCTTGGAGACGGCTCCGTTGATCCAGCCGCCGTAAATCGGGCGCTGGGTCTGGCCGATCGTGATGTGTTTGCCCGACTTGCCGTAGCTGTTGGCGAACACGATGCCCGGACCGCTCTTGAACTTGTCGCGACACTGGCTGGCAACGGCGTCGATCTGCGGCGGTTCATTTCGGAAGCCATTGCCTTTTTCCGCGGGGTCTTCCTGGCGCACTATGCGCCTAATCTGGAAGAGGTGGCAGACGAACCAGCCGATATCCTTGCCGATTGGCGGGCGGTCGCGGCCACCCTTTCGGTTGGCGATGTCATCCGGTCGATGGATGTGCTTTCGGACGGACTTTTGCGGTTGCGCGAAGGACGCGAGGAGCGGCTCATGACCGAGATCACCCTCTTGAAGCTAACCCGGCCCGAGATTGCCGCGGATGTCCCGTCGATACAGGCCCGCCTCGACACCCTTGAGCGGCGGGTTTCGGCCATCGCCCGGCAGGCCCCAACCCTGCCAGTCGACGCAGTTTCGGCTCCTAGCGCCCGCCCGAGCGTTCCGGCCGGTTCCCCTCGTTCCAGTGGTGACGCCGACCAGTCCGGCGAGGACCGGACGCCGGAGGCGCCCGCAGGCGTGGTTCCGGCATCATCCAAGCCTGAGACTCCGACCCCGGAGCCATCGGGTTCTCAGGCTTCGGTGGCGGGTGGCGATGATGTACCGTCGGGTGACGTCGATCTTGCCGCGTTCAAACGGATCTGGCCGGCCTTATCGGCCCGCATCAAAGACGAGCTCGGGAATCGCCGCCATGCCCTGTTCCGCGAGGCGCGCCCGGGACTGGTTGATGGGGCGACGCTGGTAATCCACGTCCCTAGCCATCTTGGTTTTCACCTTGAGCAAATGGTCTCTGACCCGCAGTTCGTCGCCGCAGTATCTGCGGAAGCGTCTTCCTTGTTGGGTGGGTCGGTCGCGGCTCGGTTTGTCGCTGACAATGCCGACCAGGCTTCTGCGGTGGAGTTGGGGGTCGACGATGAAGATGACGAAGAGACTGATAAGGATCGAATGGCAGAAGCCGGCGAGGTAGACGACCCGGTCGGTCTCGTCGAGGACCTTCTCGGTGGCGAGGTCATCGAAGAGTCATAACCGGGTCCGGTTGATCCTCTACAGCTCTGATCGTCCGGTTAGTGCTCTACCCAACGTCACCGTGTCCGCGTAGTCGAGATCTCCGCCGACCGGCAAGCCAGAAGCCAAACGGCTCACCTTCACTCCGAGCGGCTTGAATTCCCTGGCGATATACATGGACGTCGCATCGCCTTCAATGGTCGGGTTCGTAGCGCAGATCAACTCGGTGATGCCTTCGTTTTCGACCCGTCGTTTCAGCTCATTGAAGCGAAGCTGACCTGGTCCGATCCCATCAATCGGCGACAAGGCGCCTCCGAGCACGTGATAGCGACCGGCGAATTCTCTGGTCGACTCGATGACCGGAATGTCCTGGGCTCGTTCGACGACACAGACGATATCCGGGAGCCGTCGTACGTCACGGCAGATGTTGCATTCGTCTCCGGCTGTCACGTTGTAACAGCGAGCGCACAGTCCGATTTGTTCCTTGACATCGATGACTGCCTGAGCGAGGCGACGGGCGTCGGCTTCCTCACCGTTGAGAAGATGAAACGCCAATCGCTGGGCCGACTTTCTCCCAACACCAGGTAGCCGGGAGAGCTCGTCGATGAGTCTCTGGATCGGTCCTTCAAACATCAGCCGAGCAAGCCGCCGAGGTCCAAACCACCGGTCAGCCCACCCATCTGTTCGGCGGCGACGTCGCTGACGCCCCGAAGGGCGGTGTTGATAGCGGCTACGACCAGGTCACCGAGCATCTCCGGGTCGTCGGGGTCGATGACCGATGGGTCGATAGTCACCGTGAGCACCTCTCCGGAGCCCTTCACGATGGCGGTGACCACGCCGCCCCCGGCCGAGCCGAGGAACTCACGCTCGGCCAACTCGGCTTGAGCGGTGGCGAGTTGCTCTTGCATTTTCTGGGCCTGCTTCATGAGTTGGCGCATGTCGGGTGGTCGCTGAGTCATGGCCTGAGTGTAGAACGTCCCGGGTGAATGACGGTCGCGGGCTATTGGTCCATGGCCATACGAACGGCATCGTGCAAAGTGTCGGCAACCGGAAAGCCGGTGGCGACGAGGTCAGCCCGGTGATGCGACCCGGATGCAAACATCACCGCTGGAACGCGGTTGGCGCGCGCCGCCCTTGCGTCGTCCAGCGAGTCACCGATGACGATGTATGCGCCGGGATCATCCGGAGCGGTCGGGTGAGCCAGGAGGGCGCTCAGGTGAGCGCTCATTGACGATTCCTTCAGTGCCCCACTGCCATCGCGCAGGCCATCGATGCGGATCATGTACCGGTCGACCCCGAACGTGGCGGCCCGTTCCAGGACATGATCATGCGGGGCCATCGAGAGGAGTGATTGGCTTTTTCCCTGCGCGGCGAGGTCCCCGAGGATCTGATGAGCGCCGGCGGAAAGCTCCGCTTCGATCATGCGTCTGGCGTACGCCTCGTGGAAGGTATCGTCGAGTTGGCGCCATTCCGTGCCGGTGATCGGCCTCCCGAGCATTCTCTCGTAGAACACCGATACCGGACGGGTGAAGAGTCTCGCATGGTCTTCGACGGTCAGGGTCGGAACCCCGAAGGGGGCGACTGTCTCGCTCACCGAGTCGACGACGACGTGAATATCGTCAAGCAGAGTGCCGTTCCAGTCCCAAATGACATGTTGCATCCGAGCACCCTACCGGTCGCCCGGTGTCTGGACGACTCTTGCGGTCGGTCCTCAGGTTCCGGCGAGATGGTCGATGACTTCGTCGTAGGCCTCACCGATTATTGGCCAGGCGAAGCGCTCAAGGGAGGATCCTGCGATACCGGTGATCGTCGACCGGTGTTGCGGATCGGTCAACGCCGCCGCCAATAAGTCGACTGCCTGGCCTGGCGTGTCGTATAGGCAGGCGGGGTGGATCTGTTCGGGAAGTAGTTCGGGGTACGAGAGGCGTCGAGGCAGCACGGGAAACGCTCTGGCAGCGATGGCTTCGGCGACTCCGACCCCGAAGAACTCGTGGTTGGCAGTACTGACGACTATGTCTGCCTCGGAGACCAGTCGGTCGTATTGGTGGGATTCTGCGTAGCCGAATTGGATGATTCGATCCCCGAAATGTTGTTTGGCTGTTTCGAACTCGGTCGGGGTTTGTCGGAAGTTCTCGCCGGTCAAGGCCAGGCGAAAATCCATCCCCTGCTCGTCGACCGCGTACAGGATCTCAAACATCCCGACCGGGTCTTTGTCGTACTCCCAACGCTGGTTCCACAACACGAGCGGGGGGAGTGACGGAGCTTGACCCGGAGTCCGGATGGGGATTCCGACGCCGATCACCGCTGTCTTGTCGCGGACCCGGTCGATGAGGTGAAGTTGGCGGTAGTCGGGAAAATTCTTGAGGAAAGGCCCGACTGCCTCAAAGAAGGTGTCCTCGTGGTAGTGCGTGTTGAACAGGATTTGGTCGGCAGCCACCATCGACCGCCAGTTGACGAATCCGTAGCTCAGGTCTTCGCCCCGGGTCCGGGGTGAGAGCGGGTAGGTCAGTTGGTTTTCGTGCATGTACAGCAACGACGGTGGATTCCCGAGCTGCGATCCGGCCAGTCCGAGGAAGGTGGCCAGGTCGAGCATGGACGATGCCACGATCACGTCGGGAGGGCCTACTTCGGTGGCCAGTTCAAGCGCCTGGTGGGCGAGCGTGACCGGTCCGCCGTGCATCCGCCACTTCCAGAACCGCCCTTCCATGGTGAGCAGGTGTATGTCGTGACGGGAGGCGGCTTTCCAACCGTCCGCCCACGCCTGATGTGACCCCGTGTAGTAGGGCTCAATGAGGAAGACTCGCACCGGTGAGCTACTCGTCGAGCGTGCCTTTGAGACGGTCAAGGCGATCCAGATTGTGGCGGGCGTGCATGAAGCGGATTGAGCCGGTCTTGGAACGCATCACAACCGAATGGGTGGTTGCGCCGTGGCCGAAGAAATCCACTCCTTGGAGGAGTTCGCCATCGGTGACACCGGTAGCTGCGAAGAAAATGTTCTTGCCGCTGACCAGATCTTTGAGAGTCAGGATTTTGTCGAGATCGTGCCCGTTGTCGGCGGCATACTGGTGTTCGCTTTCGTCGCGCGGCCACAGCTTGCACTGAATCTCGCCCCCCATGGCCGTCAGCGCGGCGGCGGCGATCACCGCTTCGGGTGATCCACCGATACCGAACAAGATGTCGATACCCGAGTCGGGCTCAGCGGTGGCGATTGCCCCCGAAACGTCCCCATCCGAGATGAGCCGGATGCGGGCACCGGCTTTTCGAACTGCGTCAATGAATGGCTGGTTGCGGGGGCGGTCGAGGATGATCGCCGTGAGGTCATCAATGTCTTTATCACGGGCCTTGGCAACCTGGCGCAAGTTGTGTGCAACCGGCGCCTCGATATCGATCCAACCGGCAGCTTCGGGGCCTACGGCGATTTTGTCCATATAGACAAGGCTTCCCGGCGAATACATGGTGCCGGCCTCGGCTAAGGCGATAACTGCCAGCGCCCCGGGTCGACCGGCCGCGGTCAGTGACGTGCCGTCGATCGGGTCGACAGCCACATCGACCTTGGGTCCAAACCCGGTCCCGACCTTCTCTCCGTTGTAAAGCATCGGAGCTTCGTCCTTTTCACCCTCACCAATGGCAATGGTGCCGTCGATATCGATGGTTGAAAGGATGATTCGCATGGCGTCGACGGCGGCCTGGTCAGCCGCTATCTTGTCGCCCCGCCCTTGCCATCGGGCACCGGCAATGGCGGCTGATTCGGTGATTCTGGCCAGTTCCAGGCCAAGGTTTCGTTCGGGAACCTCTGTCATGCCGGGACCTCCAAAATCAGGGCGTCGCCTTGTCCGCCGCCTCCACACAAGGATACGGCGCCAAGGCCGCCGCCGCGCTCGCTGAGCGCG
>CAJQPD010000171.1 GCA_905480085.1 uncultured Acidimicrobiia bacterium | reverse complement strand
TTCAGGATCGCCCGGTGCAAGCCGACACGGTCGGGTCGGATGGCCTGGCCAGACGTGACGGCAAAGTGGTCGGGGTCCAGGCGGGTGATGACACCGTCACCGGGTTCGCTTCACCGACCAAGAAGCTCGAGTGGTGGTCCAAGACGATGGAAGATTGGGGCTGGAAAGATGAGTCAATCCCCACCTACATCAAGACCCACGTGTACTGGCGAGATCTGGATCAATCGGCCGGCGAGCGAGTCCTCGTGCCGATCTTCCGACTTCCGACGCTCATCCACACCCGATCGGGTAATGCCAAGTATCTCTATGAGATCAGCCATGGCCACCCGCTTTGGATGAACCCGGTCGATGCCGATGCCCTCGGCCTTGAATCTGGCCAACTGGTTCGAGTCACAACTGACAACGGTCATTTTGTGATTCGGGCCTGGCGGACTGAGGGAATCCGGCCTGGTGTGGTCGCCGCCAGCCACCATATGGGGCGCTGGCGCCTTGACGACGAACAGGGCAACGAGCGGTGGTCGTCGGCCCTTGTGGATATCGACAGCCTGGGAGACGGAAAGTGGCGCATGCGACAGAAGAAAGGCATCGAGCCGTTCACGTCGTCCGATCCTGACTCGGAGCGCATCTGGTGGAAGGACGCCGGCGTTCATCAGAACCTGGCGTTCCCACCCCATCCTGATCCGATATCGGGCATGCACGCCTGGCATCAGGTCGTGAAGATTGCGGCGGCCGAACCGGGTGATCAGTATGGCGATGTGGTCGTCGATACGAACAAGAGCTTTGCGGTCTACGAGGAATGGCTGAAAAAAACCAAGCCAGGTCCTGGACCTGACGGCACTCGTCGACCAACATGGTTGGATCGCCCTATCAAACCGACGTTGGATGCATACCAAGCCTGAAACCTCATCGTTAGCCGCCGACGCGGCAGCAGAAGAAGCCAAGATCTGGATCGACCTGTCGAATCAGTGGCAGGCCGAAGCTCACTTTCACGTGTGGGACGATGTGCCGGGTTCGGAACTTGCGACCGTCAGGCTGTATGACCCGGCCAAGGATCTTGGTAGGCGAATGGTCGGCTGGTCCTATCCGATCGGCGAACTGGACTTCGCCGACGTCGCTCGATTCGCTTCCGGGCTCGCTCAGGCAGAATCCGATGCGTGGGCGAACGATCAACCCCATGTGGCGACCCGAGCATACGCGGAGCGTCGGTTTTTGATCGGCGATCGGATCCTGCATTGGGCAGTTCCGTGGTTTGATGCCATCGAGCGGTCCCATTCGGATCGAGCAGACGAGGCCCGTGAGGCCAAACGGCGTTTGCTCGACGTCGGCGATCGAATGCGGCCGGCTCCGGCCTTGACCGGCTCCGAGGGCCTGGTGGTCCCCGGTTTTGACGGGTACGGTCCATTGGCCCCGGATGTGCCGATGCATGAATTTCTGCTGTCGCTATGGTCTGGATCGTTACTTACGAAAGCCGACCTGGCCGCGGCTCGGAACTCGTCGGTCGATCGCCGATCCATTGAATCAGTATGGATGGATCACTCCGAAACCCGGTCCGGTCTGGTAAATCATTACGGGCGGGCCGCCTTCCGTTGGGAATCGTTGGCGGTCCTTTACACCGGGACGGCTCAACTTTGGCTGGATCTCGCCAGTCGAGCCCGCAATACGGCCCGATTGTTGTCTGCCTAGCCCTGCTTCGGCGTTATTTTCGCATCGCCGGTAGCCTGTCGCCCATCGGCAATCTCGAGGTGTCAACATCAAGCGCGTAATTGGAGGTCTTGTCGGTCTGGCCATGCTGGCCGGAGCGTGTACGACGACCGCCACCTCGACCACCACTGAGACCACCGATGATTCGGCCGTGTCGACAACGCTCGATCGAAGTCCCGCGACGACGACCTCAGACCCTGGCGGACTCCCCGGGTACCAGCCCATGTTTGTTGAGAGTAAATGTCAGTTCGTGGCAGTCCCTGACCAGGATCCTCGGTGTGGCTACCTCGAGGTTCCGGAGAATCGGTCAGTGGCCGGTTCTTCAATCATCCGTCTTCACGTGGCCATTTTTGAATCAACCTCAGACAGCCCTGCACCAGATCCGGTGGTCTACCTCGAAGGTGGCCCAGGAGGTGATGCCCTTGAGACCGTGCAGTATTCGTTCAAGGATACGTTCGCACCGTTGCTCAACGAACGTGATGTCATCATTTTTGACCAACGCGGGACCGGGTACTCCGAGCCATCGTTGGCATGCAAGGAAGTCGAGGATCTGACTGTCGACTACATCGGTCTGATTCTCGAACCCGAGCAAGGGCTCCAGATCGAACTCGACGCCGAGCAGGCGTGTCACGATCGCATCGCCGCCGAGGGGGTCGACTTCACGGCCTACAACTCAGCCGAGTCCGCCGCCGACGTGGCAGATTTGCGCTTGGCGCTTGGGTATGACGAGTGGAATCTGTATGGGATCTCCTATGGGACCAAGCTGGCCCTGACAGTTATGCGGGATCATCCTGAGGGGGTCCGCAGTGTGGTCCTGGATTCCGTGTACCCGCCGGAACGAGATCTCGTTACCGAGACCCCGGCCGACTTCGCCAGAGCGTTGGGTGAGTTCTTCGCGGCCTGTGAAGGAGATGCGCATTGCTCGGCGGCCTATCCCGACCTCGAGGCACGTTTTTTCGAGCGGGTGGATGCGTTGAATGCCTCGCCGATCATGGTGCAAGTCAGCGATGCCCTGACCCTGGCCCGGTACGACGCGGCCATTGATGGAGACGCCCTGATGGGGACTACCTTCCAGGGGCTCTATTCGATTGATGCGATTCGGTACCTGCCGCGAATGATTACGGATCTTGAGGAGGGGAAGTCCTTTGTCCTCGGCTTGCTCGTTTCGAACGCGGTCACCAACCGTTCCTTTTTGTCGAGTGGGTATTACTCGGTGGTCCAGTGTCGAGAAGAAGCCCCGTTCTCCGATGCTGACTCCGCCCAGGCCGCCGTCGACGCCTACCCGGAATTCGGCGACTACTTCGATGCTTCCTTCGGGGTTGGGCCGGCCACCTATCAAGCTTGCCAAATTTGGGACACCGGTCGTGCCGACGACATCGAGAACGAGGCGGTGGTCAGCAGCATCCCGACGTTCATAACCACAGGTCGGTACGATCCGATTACCCCGCCTGCCTGGGGGACAGGAGTTGCCGAGCGTCTTCCAAACTCCTTCTATCGGGAGTTCTTCTCGGGACACGCAGCCACGGCCACCGATCCGTGCGCGCAAACTCTCATGCTGGTGTTTCTCGATGACCCCGATATCGAACCGAACGATTCGTGCATCGACACGCTTGCCCCTCCCGGGTTCCTTGACCCGGCTTTGGCGACGGGTCCGAGCGGGTATGTCGAGGTGCCTATCGATGGCTTGGCCGGAGCTACCACCGTCCGACCCGAGGGCTGGGAAGAGGTCAACGACGGCGTCTGGACGAGAGGCGAGACCGATCTGGATACGACGGTTCTATTCGTGGTGGGCTTTCCGTCCGTGGACAAGGACCTGCTGGTCGGCGCGCTCGGCTCCCAGTTCGGTCTTGATGGCGACAGCAACACTCGTTATTCGGCCAACGGGATCGATTGGTCGATTCTCGACGGAAGTTTTAACGGAGCGCCAGTGAAAGCGGGCTTCGGGAACGCCGACGGGGCGGCGATTGCCGTCATCGTCGTGTACGACCCGGCCGAGGCTGCCCTTTGGGAATCGACCATCTTCGAGGTACTCGACCGTACGACCGGCTAGCGCCCGCTCTGACCGACGGAACCTGTTTCGGGTGCGTCGGGAAACCGAACGGCACAGACGGCCCGGCGGTCGCCCTCTTGCCACGACGACTTCGATGGGTACAGCACTCCAAGGTTCAAGTCTGATGAGTCAGGCTCGATGCCGACAAACTCCGCGAACTGGCCGATACAGGCACTGTTGGCCCAACCTTCCAATACGTCCGTTCCCGGATAGTCTTCGGCACTTTCCCAATCGGCCCCCCCAACCACTTCGCCGTCATGAGGGTTTGAACAGGCGGTGGCGGAGAAAATTCCCGGACCGTCGATGATGAAGCACGTGCCGGCGGCAAAAGCGTTGATCTCAGGCAACTTTGAGAAGTCTCCGAAGATGCGGGGAAAGAGTCCGATCCCGATGACGGCCAGAAAGACGAGGAGAGCGATCCCGCCGGCAATCTCCTTGATCGGGCCTTTGGCCTTCTTTGGAAGAAGCTCGGAACCAACCGGTCTTCCGGTAACCGGGCCGCGACCGGTGATGGTGGGCTGGGCCGGTTGGCGGGGCGGGGTAGAGGGTGAGTCGGGGCGAGGACCTGCGAACGGGTCGGCCGCGAAAGGGTCCGCGGCGAGGGGCGCGACCGTTGCGCCGCAGCCAGGGCAGGTCGCGGCTGTCGTTGCTGTTCCGCAGGTACCGCAGTTCGTAGCCATCTCCAGGATCTGTTCGGACGACGGTAGTCAGGAACCGGTCGCCGGACGTGCAACCAGGATCGGGATCTCGAGTTCGCCTGGTTCAATCCCGCCATGCATGCCGATCAGGCGTCGGTCCATATAGCTGGCGAGGAGTAGGTAGCCCGGGTCCGGAAGCAAAAGGCCGTCTGGCAATCGCTCCTCGAGAGCGGGATGCGGAGCACCCGGACCCAGCCATTCTCGTAATTCGGATTTCGGAACCCACCGGCCCGGAAACCCCGCCAGACTTGGTGGTACTTCGGCCAAATCGTGCCCCGATACGTAAATGGCGCGCGGTTCTCCGAAGATCGTAAGGTCGGTCGCCGGCAAGTCCAGTTTGTGGTCCTCGGCGTAGTCGAGGTGGCCATGATCAGCCGTACCCACCATCACGGCATGGTCGGCAAGACGGTTGGCGATCGCTTGCCAAATCGTATTGGCGGTCCGCATCGCCGTGGCATAGCCGTCTGATCGCTGTCCCCCAACGTGAGCGGCGACATCGACATGGGGCACATAGGTGAAGATCAACCGGCCCGGTTCGGCGGCCAATTGAGCGGTGGCGTCGATGATGTCGTTCTCGGTCCATACGCTTTCGAACCGGGCGCCCCGGTAAAGGGCGCGGCTCAGGGGAGTGCCTTGGAAATTGCCAGGTTGCACGCAGATCGGTTCTACTCCCGCCAGTTGGAGGCG
>CAJQPD010000170.1 GCA_905480085.1 uncultured Acidimicrobiia bacterium | reverse complement strand
TCACGATCGGAAACGGCGAGGAACCCCACGGCCGGATGCTCCGACGCAAGTCGGGCCCGCAACGACCCGATCCGGCCCGATCCGACGATCGCCAGGCCAACCTGCCTACGCATGTGGGCCGGCTTCTGCTGCGTACCGATTGGACCCGTCATCACTATCCCCTCTCGTGCGCAGCCTGTCGACCACCGGTATTTCATGAATACCGGTCGATATTACATAATGTCAGATATGGAATCTGCCCGGCGAGGATTTGGTTCGCCGATCCCCTGGATGGTGGCCCTCAACGTGATCGGTGTGAACCTGATCGCGCCAGTGCTCCCCGCCTACGCCAGCCATTTCGGAGTCGGATTTGCCGCCGCGTCGACATTGGTTACCGTCTTTGCCCTCGCTCGCATGAGTCTTCGTCTGACCGCCGGTTCATGGGCCGATCGCTACGGTTCTCGAATCGTTTGCATCGGCGGCGGAGCCGTCCAAACGGTCGGCGCGCTGCTGGCGGTCTTCGCCCCGAGCCTGAGCCTGCTCCTGGCAGCGCGCGCCATCCAGGGAATGGGATCAGCCCTTTTCGGAACCTCAATCAATCGCTACTTGCTGGTCGTCACCGGCAAGGCCGAGCTTGGCCGGGCCACCGCCGGCTTCCAGGGTGGGATCCTCCTGGGAAGCACCATCGGCCCGCTCGTCGGTGGCATCGTCGCTGAACGGTTCGGAATCTTCGCACCGTTCTATGTGCAGGCCACCATCGCCGCGCTGCTCGCCATCGTGAGCAGCCAGTACATTCGCGATGGCGCCCTCCCGGCCAGAGCAGTTGCAGGTGCCCCAAGCCGGACTCGATCGTTCCGATCCGTGCTCGAAATCCGTGGGTTCAAGGTGATCATGTTCCTTGGCTTCGGCCTGTTCTTCCTCCGGGCCGGAGCGATCAGTGTCCTCATACCCGCCTTCGCAGACGCGGTACTCGACTTGTCACCAGCCATGATCGGATTCCTGATCTCCCTCGGATCAATCGCCTCGCTCATCGCCATGCCCATCGCCGGCCAGGTCGCTGACCGGTTCGGGAGAATCCCGGTGGCTCTGGCCGGGGCGTTTAGCACCGCAGCAACGGTAACCCTGTTCGGCCTGGCCGACAGCGCCATAGACATGATGGTCATTTCGGCGCTGCTGGGCTTGGGGATCGGGTTGGCGGCGGTTGCGCTCCCGACCATGATCGGCGATATCGCTCCGTCCGGAACCGAAGGACGAGCCAGCGCCGTATATCGCATGGCAAATGATCTCGGTTGGGTGGTCGGACCGGTGACGCTAGGACTACTGGCCGACAGCTCAAGGTACGGATTGGCTTTTGCGGTGGCCGGACTACCCCTGGTGGTGGGCGGAACCGTTCTCTTACGCTGGCGGCGGACGAACAGGGGCGTCGGTTTGGCGTCGCGGTAAGAAACTGTCAGGTGCCGCCCAGGTCATCCTGGATACCGTCTCGCCTGGCAACCCGAGCCGCCACGATACGCCTGGTCTGTTCTACCCGGTCGGCCGGGACCAGCTCCAAAATGCGACCCTCGTCGTCAGCAATTCTGATGAGATCATCGAACGCCGCAGGCATGACGTATGGATGTCCGAAGAACGCGGTCGTCTGAAAGACCACCTCCAGAAGCTCACGAGGCTCGGCACCAACCCGTAAGGCGGCTCGCATATGCCTTCTCGACTGATGGGTTTCCCCGACGGCCAAGGTCGCACCAACGACACACAGGAGACGGGTCCGATCGTCGAGAATCCCTCGCGAATACATGCCGTCATACACCGCGTCGAGCCAGATCTGGAGGAAGTCAGGATCCAGAGCATCCAGGGTATCCAGCATGTTGAGGTGATGGCTCGGGCGCAGCCGAAGGCCCGTGGATATGGCGTGCCAGCCGTACCTTTCCAGCAAGTCGTTCAGCCGGGGATCAGAGGCATCATCCGCCGACCATGTTGGGCGCTCATCGGCGAGTCGTCTCTCCCGTTCACCAGCCGGTTCCGCCCGGCGCCCATCGACCTCCGGGGTCGACTCAAACACCGTTTCGTAGATCTGGCACGCTTCTGCCACAACCCACGGACCGGCGTAGACAAACGCTTGAAGAATGACCTCCCGGAGCTCCTCGGGTGGCACCCCAGCTTTTTGGGCCGCCGCCAGGTTCTCCTTGAGTTGCCCAAACCGTTGGGTCACCGTGTACTGCATGGTGAGGATCAGGAATCGGGTCCGGACATCGAGGTGGGTTCGCGCCAACAATCTCGACACATGATTGGACCAGACGAGCGCGAAATCGGGATCGATGCGGCCGAAGAGCTGACTTAGTCGTTCACCAGCCTCCGGAAGAAAAATCTCAACCGGCGTTTCGTTCCGTGACGGTTCCACTTCGACTCAGAGGCCCAGTAATGCCGCGGCGTTGCCGCCCAGCACGGCGGTTCGCTCGTCGTCGGACAAGTCACTACCTTCGATCCAGGTAACGGGATCGACCTGACCCATGTCAGCGGGGAAATCTGTACCAAGCATTACTCGACCCACCCCCACAACATCAACGAGACGACGAAGGTTCTCGTAGCTGTGCACCAGCGAGTCGTACCAGAGCCGACTGAGGTATTCGGACGGGAACAGGGCCGCGTGCTCGCGCGCTTCGGCGCGGACCTCGTAGGCATGATCAAACCGGGCCACCGCCCAGCAGGCATATCCGCCTCCGTGAGCGAACAACGTTTTGAGATCGGGCAGCCGGTCGAAAACCCCGCCGAAGATCAAAGATCCAATGGCGATGGTGGTTTCGGTGGGGTTGGCGATCGAGTTGTGCAGGTGGTAGCGAGGGAGATGTGTTTCGAGACGACGGTCAGACGGATGAAAGAAAACCAGCGCTCCCAATTCTTGAGCAGCCTCAAGAACCGGAAACAGGTGGGGCTCGTCCCAGTTGGCCTCGTCAACGTGGGTTCCCACCGAGACGCCGACCATGCCGGGGATCTGCATGACCCGTTCCATCTCCTCGATGGCTCGATCCGGGTCCTGCATCGGTAACGCCCCGTAGCCGGCGAACCGATCCGGCCATTGCGTTATGAAGCCGGCGATCTCGTCGTTGATCGAACGGGAGGCGGCGGCACCATCGTCGGAGCCAAGGTAATAGCGAAAGAAGATCGGATTGAGCGATAGAACCTGCATATCAACGCCCGACTCGTCCATCCGTTCGATCCGTCGTTCCATCGACTCGTAGTGGGCCTTGCCACCCATGACCTCCCGCCGGTCCCCGGTAACGATGATCGGCCGTCCGAGATCGTCGTTTTCGATTTCCGATCCAAACCAGCCAGAGCCCGTTTCGGCTGCGGCAATCGCCGATCGTGGCAACAAATGGGCATGGACGTCGATAACTTTGGTCATTGGTCAACACCCCCGGGTCGCCAGCCTTCGGTTTCAAGCTCCGCCAGGGCCTCGAGCATGCAGGTGACCCCGTAGGTGAGAACCCGGGCGCCGGCCGGATTCACCGCCACCATGAGAGCCTCCGCAATCTCTTCAGGATCGGCTCCGAGCTGAAGTGCCTTCTTGATATGGGCGGTCAGATGCGGCTGGTTGTGGGGGTTCGAGCCGAGAACCGCCAGCGCAACGATATGAAACAGCTCGTGGCCCTTCTCGTCGAAGCGACGGGGCTGGCGCCGGATGATGTCATCGAGATGCAGCATTGTCTCGGTGTAATCGGGGAACCGCTCGGCTATCCAGGCGTGAGCCGGGTATTGCTTGCCGCGCCGCTCGGCAAATTCCTCTGCAAGCTGACTCATGACTTGTCCTCCAGATACGTACGCGGTTCGTGGTCAGGGCGATCAGAGATTCGATGTCCGACATCGGGTGGCTCGTATTCTCCTCGTTCCTTGAGTACGTCAACCACGCAGCGCAATCCGTGGATCAGCGTGCGCGACCCGGACGGAGTCCATGCTACGAGAATGGCATCGATGAGCTCAGTGCGGTTGGCTCCCGCATCAAGCGCTTTATGCATGTGATTCTTGGCAACCGTGTCTTCACCCAAAACGGACGCGGTGGCCGCATAGACGAGCTCTCGATACTTGGCGGGAAGCCCGTTTGGTCGATCCGTGTTGACCTGAGTCCACGTAGCGTCAAACGACCGGAGGAAATCGGGGGCTTCTTCGGCCAGGAGCACCTGCCACTCAAATAGGTAGCCCCGCTTGGCGTACATCTCATCGAGCAATTCCTGATCTGCCATGCAGGCTCCTTGGGTGTGGTTCAGCCCAGCAGTCCGCTGAGGTTCCTGGAAAGTATCTTCAGACGCTGTTCATCGTCGAGCCCGGGATGAGATCGAATGAACTCGACCGGATCGGGTTCTCCCATATCGGCCGGGTAGTCGCTGCCAAGCACGATCTGGTCGATGCCGGCCAAATCGATGATCTGGTCAAGCGTGCGATGACCATGTACCAGCGAATCAAAGAACAGACCTTTCAGGTAATCAGAGGGCATCCGGGCAATGCCTTGCGCCTCGGTGCGGGCCATATATCCATGGTCCATACGAGCGATGCCAAGACAGCCGTAACCACCCCCATGAGCAAAGCAGAGCTTGAGGTCAGTCAACCGGTCGAGCACTCCTCCGAAGATGAGACTGGCGAGCGCCACCGTCGTCTCCAGCGGATTCCCGATGAGGTTTTTGAGGTGATAGTTCGGAAGGAATCCATTTGCCCTGCCTCGGGCCGGATGTACGAAGACGAGGGCGTTGAGATCCTGGGCCGCCTCAAGCACGGGAAAGAGTTCCGGGGCGTCCCAATCAAGTCCGTCGATGTTGGTACCGACGAGGACGCCGGCGAAGCCCAGATCGCGCACGCACCGTTCGAGTTCCTTGACCGCGCCGGCCGGGTCCTGAAGCGGCAGAAAGCCCATACCTTTGAATCGGTCCGGGTAGCTGCTGACAATTTGTGCGATGTCGTCATTGGTCTCGGTGGCCAACGCCCGGCCGTCGGCTGGATCCGTGTTGTACCAATGCATGGACGGGCTGAGGGAAAGCATATGCACATCCACCCCGATGGCGTCCATCGATGCCACCCGTTCGGCCGGGGACTGAAGCGGAGTCGGCCACGGAAGCGCGAACGGTTTTCCACCGACCGAACTCGTTACCTTGCCGTTGGCGTCGCGTCCAAACTCGATCCCGTATCGCAGGCCCCCTTGCTGGGCGGCTTCTGCCAGTCGGGGTGGGACAATATGCGTGTGGACGTCGATGACGTCATCGCTCATCTTTGATTTCCTCCCTTTAGCCACGGCCCGGTATGAACTCCGGGGTTCCGAATTCTCCGACATTGACCTGGTCCTGGTCGGCAAGTCGAGTTTGCGTCGTCCATACTTAGACGTATGTCAATCAACGGAGTGAAATGACTCGAATAGTGGTCGGGGTCGACGGCTCGCCCAACTCGCGACGGGCGCTGCGCCGGGCAGTGGAAGAAGCCGAGTTGCGAGGTGGGTCGGTTGATGCCATCTACGTCTACCCACCAGCTCAGCGGAGCTGGTCCGATGACCTGATCGGGTTGGCGGTTGGGGCGGCTTCGGCCATCGGCAGCGTTACTGACGACGGCCCGGCCCACCATCCACCCAGCAGGGAACAAGAGGCTCATGACCTGGCCGAATCCCAGCTTGAAAAATTCGTCGCCGAGGCCCTCGGAGAGACGCCGGCCCGGGAGCCGCATTTGATGACGATTACTGCCGGCCACCCGGCCGAGGCCCTCATCGAACAATCGCGAACGGCCGATATGCTCGTGATCGGTACGCGAGGTCGGGGCGGCTTTGGTGGAATGCTTCTCGGCTCTGTGGCTCATCAATGTATTCAGCGCAGTCATTGCCCGGTGCTCATATTGCCACCAGAGCAACGCTGACCGGACAGAGCCGAGCTTGACCACGGAGTTTGCCGAGCGGCGGATATCCACACCGAAAGGCGACAATGCGGTAGCGATCAGCCGATCACTTTCCTGATCCGGACGTGAGCCCGGCGACGACGTACCGCTCGATCCGGGTGTACACCAGGATGAAGGGAAGCACGGTGAGGACTGCGAACGCCGCCTCGGCCGGGAAGTTCGAGATGCCCTCGCTTTGTCCCATCTTGAATAGGGCGAATGGGAGAGTCCGGGTCGCCGGAGTTGTGGTGAGTACGAGGACCAACGTGAACTCGTTCCACGCTTCGCGAAACGCCAGCACGGCGATAGTGATCAGCGCCGGGGCGGCAAGCGGCATGACGATGTATCGCAGGCGGGCCCACAGATTGGCCCCATCGACATCGGCGGCCTCTTCGATTTCGCGGGGAATCTGCTGGAAAAACCCGACCATAAGCCAAACCGCCAGCGGAACCAGTGTCCCGGCATAGACAAAGATCAACGAAATCCGCCTGTCAAGCATGTTCGTGGCGACCGCCAAACGATAGATCGGAACCAGGATTCCGATGCTTGGAACAAGCCGCGGCAACAAGGTGAATAACAGCAACAGGTGACGCCCGCGGAACTTGAAACGGGCGAAAGCATAAGCGGCGGGGAGTCCGATGATGACCGTGAGCACGGCGACTCCCGCCCCGACAATGGCACTATTGGCGAACGCCGAAAGGAAGTTGGGATCGGTTAAGACCTCCTGATACGCCGCTATCGACGGGTCTTGCGGACGCAACCCGAGGTTGGCGAACGTCTCGATCTTGCTCTTGAACGAAACCGAAATAGCCACGATAAAAGGCACGAACGTCCAGATTCCCAACAAGATCAGCGGGAGAGCGGTCAGTAGACGTTTACCCAACTTTGCCATTGGCGAACGACTTTGGCCGGCGGTGTGGCGGACCCCCTCGGTTTTCGCAGCATCGATCAGTTCGGTGGTCATCAGAGCTCAATCTCGTACTTGCGGGCAACTCTCACATAGGCAAGGGTAAGTACTGCGTTAAGGATCAAGATGAAAGTCGCCAGCGCCAGGGCCTGGTTGAACCTGAGGGCGCGGAAGGCAACGTTGTACATCTCCATGGCCATCGTCGTAGTCGAGCCGGTCGGGCCGCCGCCGGTCAGGGCGAGCACCACGCCGAGGCCGGTGAGGGTGGAGTAGCTAAGCCAGACAGTACTGATGACAAGTTGGGGGGCCAGTAGAGGAATGGTCAGGTAGCGGGCCCGCTGCCAGGCAGAGGCACCGTCGACGAGCGCCGCATCGAGATAACTCTGGTCGATGGTCATGAGACCACCAAGGAGGAGCAGGATCGTCAACGGGATGTCCGTCCACACTTGGGTGAAGATCACCACTGCCATTGCCCAGGTCGTCGAAGACAACCACGATGGTCCGTCGAAGCCGAAGAAATCCAGCGTCGTATTGATCAAGCCGAGTTCGGAGTTGAACAGCAAACGAAACATCACCGCAGCCGCGACATTTGAGATGAGATAGGGGGCGAGAGTGGCGGCCCGCATCCATCGCAGCCGTCCCATGGATCGGTAAAGGGCAAACGCGAACAACAGTCCAAGGCTGGTCCCAACGACCAAGCAACCAGTTACGAAGATGCCAGTGCGGTAGAGAGAACTCCAGAAATCTGGGTCGCGGAACATATCGACGTAGTTGAGACCGCCTACAAATTCCTCATCCAACCCGAGTTCGGGTGCCCGATACAGGCTTTGCCAGATGCCATACAAGACCGGAAATGCCAGTACGGCGCTCACTACGAAAATCGCAGGGAAGGAGAACAGGTACGGCGTCGCCCGGCTCTGGCCGATCTGGGCGCCCGAGAGTGCTGGCTTGTTGGGCGGCGTCTCCGGACCCGTTGTCTGTTCCTGTGTAACGGTCATGCAACCCGTCCTAGATCGCTACCGGTGCGAACGCCCCTGCCAGGCGAAGCACTAACCCGTGCACGCTAGATCCGCCATGGCGAAATGCAGCGTGCACGGGTTCTTGATTATTCCTCGGCTTTCCTACAGATCATCGAGCTTCAGCTGGTACTCGTCTGCGAGTTCCTGAGCTGTCTTGTCGGTTCCAACGACAATCTCCCCGAAGAGCTCTTCAAGAACAAGCTCAACTTCGCCGCCGTTGAGACCGGCCGGCACCGAGTCGCTGCCCGAATAGGCAGCCCGAAGGCCCTCATTGAAGAACGGCCAGATGGTGTCTAACCGCGGATCGGCTAGAGCCTCACTGTTACGCATCGGCACGGAACCGTTATCGGCAGCGGCTACGAGTTGTTCCACCGAACCGACGTGGCGGATCGCCAACATCGCTTCGTAGGGATACGGGGTCTCAGACGTGATCGCCCAGGTACGGGCGTTCGAGATCTGGTTGCCGGAACCCTGCGTCGGAGAAGGAATGACATTCCACTCGGTTTCGAGGTTGAATCCGTCCAACTCATTGAACTCACCTGCCACGGTGAAGCCGTCAAGGATGAACGCCGCACGCTGTCCGGCGAACGCACCTCGGGCCTCGTCCTCACCCCAGGAAATGGCTTGTGGCGGCAACAGACCCTCGTCGGAGGCTTGTAGCCACCAGTTGAGGACGTACAGGCCGCCCTCGGACTGCAAGTCGGGAACGGCACCATCGAACGGTGCCCCAGCGGCACTGAAGAGTGTCTTCAATGTCGTGATTCCCGTACCCGGCTTGGCCTGGACCGTCAACGGGATAATGTCCGGATCGGCGGCTTTGACCGCCCGCATGGCGTCGAGGAACTGGTCAAGGCTGGTAATCCCTGCACAGTCGATCGAGGCCGCCTCGCACGCGGATAGGTTGTAATAGATGACATCGAAGTTAGCCGTCAGCGAAACACCCCAGATACCGCCGCCGAAGGTGTTTTCTTCCCAAGCGATGGGGAGGATGGTGTTGTACGTGTCGGGGTCTTCTGACTCCCAGCGGTCCTTCTGCTCGGTGTGGTCGAGCAAGAGGCCGGCGTTCTGGTACGCCTCTATGAGGAACGTATCGTCCTGAATGATGTCTGGTAGGCGCTGCCCGGCGTCCTGCATCCGCTGCATCTGCTGGAGGATGTCGTCATTCGACTCAACCTGCACAGTCACATTGATGTTCGGGTTGTCTTCCATGAAACCGGCCCAAAGGTCGGGCGGGCGGTAGTAGTCGCGCGATGCCCAAACGAGGAGTTCAATCTGCTCGTCACCACCGCCTCCCGATGCTGCTGTCGTGTCCGACGAGGAATCGCCGCAGGCGGCGACCACCATCGACAAGACTGCGAACAACGCAACAATCCTTGTCCAATAAGCCTTTGAATGTTTCATTCGATTAAGTTCCCTTTCATGAGCGTCCGTCAGGTCAGCCGGACTGTATTTCTTGCTCCCGTGACGAAACTAGCCCGCCAGCTCTTGAACGTACGCGGACGGTAAACCAGAGCAGGGGATGATGCTATTTCGTGCGAAACGATGGTCACCCGTTCTCTCCTCCGGCTTGCCGACGCACTCGGGAACGTAACTATCCAAACCCGAATATCGTGCATCATATACGATGATCGCCGCGGAGGGGCTGAAAATCGGAATGGTTGTCGAAGCCACCCACCGACTCCGACATCGCCCCGAAAAAGAACGCGGCACGATCTCGCGTCAGCAGAAGGGATCAATCTTCGCTCATCAACAACTTGAGCCGATCGAGATTGTCAGGGCTCATCTCGAGCTGGTTGCGGTCAATCTGGCCATAGATTTCGAAGACGGATGCATTGACGGGAGTACGGACGCCAACCTCGGCACCCTTCTTGACTATGAGACCCGTGATGAACTCATACTCGCTCCGCCGACCTTTGCGCTGATCTTGCACAACCGCGGTTACTGCGTCCTCACCCACGTGGGCATTCAACGTGTCCATTGCCTTGAGGAGTACCTCGTCGGTTCCGCCGCTGAACTCCTCGGCGCTCAGCCCAAACACCGGCTCCAGCTCGTATCCGAGCGCTTTTCCAACTGCCACGGACTCCTTTCCGAGACTTACAGATATCTCTCGCATACCTGGCAGCCTCGCGGCTTCTGCGTTGCGGAGCCCGAACAACCCAAACGGTCCCATGACCATGCTGTTGGCGACCAGCTTGGTCCACTTCGAACCGTAGATGTTCGTCGACACCTCGGTTCTGGCAACCGCTGATAACAAGTCAGCCAGCATCTCGACCCGGGATGTAACGGAACCGTCGAGTTCGCCAACGGTCAGCCAGGTCCCCGAACGAGAGGTGTTCCGGGTCACGATGCCTGGTTCATAGATGTCACCCGACAATTCGATGGCACATCCGATTGTCCGATCACGACCAACAATCTCAGCATGCGCATCATCATTCATCGAGTTCTGGATGCCGACCAGTACGCCGTCCTTCGCAAGATACGGTTCAATCAACTGCGCGGCCCACTTGGTGTCGTACGACTTCACGCAAATGATCGCGAGATCAAACATCGGTTTGATGGAAGCCAGATCACAGATGTGATTGGCATTCACAGAAACATGCAGGTCAAGGTCTGGCATGTTGATACGGAGGCCGTCCGACCGCATCTTCTCAACATGCGCGGGCCACTGGTCAATGATGGTTACATCGTGGCCCGCGTCGGTGAGGTCGGCTGCAACGCTCGACCCGATCGCCCCGGTTCCGACGACAACAATCTTTCTGAAAGCCATCCGGTTCAGCCTTGATCGATCGGAACGGACTCGCCCGTAGCCAGGGACTGCTCGATGGCCGACGTCACGGCAACCACCCGGCGAGCCTCCTGAACCGTGGTGAGATAACAATCGGATCCGCTCGCCAGATAGTCGATCCATGACCTGGTTTCATTGGCCAATCGACCGAACATGGTGTCGCCGACCCATTCGCCGGTGGTCCGACTACCGAGGAACGCGAAGTTGAGCTCCTGGTTCGTTGCATACGAGTTTCGGTAGCCGCGTTCTGAAAACAACATCTGATCGCGGTGGTCGTCATCAATGAGCAGGGCCCCTTCGGTGCCGAAGACCTCGAAACGAATACTCTGTCCGGTCGTTGGAAACCCCATCGGCAACATATAACAGACCCCGATATCGACCACTGTTCCGTTGCTGAAACGGATCATCGCCCAGGCCACGTCATCGACATCAAATCCGTGTTCCCGAAAGACGGTGCCGTGGCCGCGGGCCACTACTTCGACCGGTACCTGTGGGGCGAGATACCAGCACGCCACGTCGACCAGATAGGTGGCGATGTCGACGACCGGGGTGGCGTCGGCCGAACGGTTCAGAATGGCGAGACCCTGGGCGCGGGAACTGTAAACCCGACCTGTGAGACCAACCACATCGCCGATCATCCCGGAGGCAACGTTGTCCCAACCCACCGAATACTTCTGCAAATATCGCATCGAGTAGCCGACCCGAACATCCACATCGGCTGCTTCGGCCGCAGCAACAATCTGGTCGGCATCTTCAAGTGTCAAGGCGAGCGGCTTCTCGATGAGTACCGGTTTCCCAGAAGCGATCGCTGCCAGAGCGGGTCCGGTGTGATGGGGCTCTGAGGTTGAGATGACGATGGCGTCAACCCTCTCGTCTAAAGCCAACTCCTCGACCGTCTCCGCTACCAGATCGGCATCAAGATCCTCGCCGACGCCAACGGCTCTGCCGTGATCGGCATCCATCACCGCCAGGAAGTCAACCGAGGGGTGCTGAGCGGCCAGCCGGGCTCGTTGGAGTCCGATCTTTCCGGTACCGACCACACCAATTCCGATATCCCGTCTATTCCGTGTCATTGAACCCTCCCGTTCCCTGTCACGCTGAGACCTGCTCGCTCCACTTAACATACCGCTTCACCACGGCCTCATTGACCTCGACCCCCAGGCCGGCACCCTCGGGAACCCGCAATTCCCCGTTCGCCAACCCGACCGGGTTGAAGACCAGATCGTCGACCAGTTTGTGATTACTCAGTCCGATCCCCCCGCTCATCTCAGGCAACGCGGTGCCGATGTGAAGCATGGCCGACCCTCCGATGCTCGACGTGGCCGACTTGCCGGCCACGTTCACACCCAATCTCAGCAATCGAGCTAGATAGGCCGCCGACATGAATCCCGTGATCCCGCCCATCTTGATGGTCTTCATGCTCACGCCGGCCACGCCTACCTCAGCGTGGGCGATCAGGTCGGCGGGCTCATTGAAGGACTCGTCGGTGTAGATCGGTACCGGACTGCGTTCGGCGACCGACCTCAACCGGCTCAAACTCCCCGGGGCAATCGGCTGCTCACAAAATTCCAGGTCGACGTCAGCAACTGCTTCAAGGAACCGCAACGCCTCGGCTGGCGTCCAGGCCCCGTTGGCATCGATGGCGAACGGGACCCCCGGACCAATCGCCGCCCGAATCTCTCGCAGGGCAGCTTGTTCAAAGGCAGGTTCAGCCACCGACACTTTCGCTTTGAATGCCTGGACCCCGCGTTGGCGCCACTCGCCGGCTTTCTCGGCATCGGCCGGGTCGGCGTTGACGCCGAGCGAGGCAGGAAGTATGTCTCGGGCCCGCCCTCCGATCAATTGAAAGGCTGGCACACCAAGATGTTTGCCTGCGATGTCGTAGACAGCCATATCGATGGCGCACACTGCGCTCTGATTGTTGGCCAAGGCACCTGAGATCCGGGTATGGATTGCCGACACCGACTGCGGATCTTGCCCGATGACAAGGTCGGCCAGATAGGCAATCGAAGCAGCAATCCGGGCACCGGTGTCGCCGGTTAGTAGTGGCGCAGAGGCCGCTTCTCCCCATCCCACCAGGCCAGTGTCGGTTTCGATTCTGACGAGTGCATTGTCGGCATCGTGCTGGACACGGCC
>CAJQPD010000169.1 GCA_905480085.1 uncultured Acidimicrobiia bacterium | reverse complement strand
CTCAGACGATCGGGTCCGGCGCCTCGGAGCCGCCTCCTCACCGATCGACGACGTGACCGATGCCGAGCTATCGAGCGCGCTACAAAGAGGCTTCTCGGTCACTGACGACCCGAAGAGCCTGACCGAGGTCGACGCGATCTTCATCTGCGTACCATCGCCGCTCGGGCGCAACCGCCAGCCCGACATGTCCTACATTCAAAGCGCCGCCACCACCGTGGCAAGAATTGCCCGGCCCGGACAGCTGATTTCCCTTGAATCGACCACGTACCCCGGAACGACCGATGACATCCTGGTGACCGCGCTAGCCGATGTCGGCTTAGAAGTTGATCGGGACGTCTACGTCGCGTTCTCTCCGGAACGAGTATCGCCAGGAGATGAACTCAAAACCGCCGAGATCCCCAAGGTCGTCGGCGGAGTCAGCGCTTTGTCGACCGCGGTAGCGAAGGCTGCGTACTCCAAGCTGGTACCAAACGTTCATGCCGTCTCTGATGCCAAGACCGCTGAGATGGCCAAACTGCTCGAGAACACCTACCGGGCGGTCAATATCGGTCTCATCAACGAAATGGCTCAACTCGCCCATGAGATCGACATCGACATTTGGGAAGTCATCGAAGCGGCCGCCACCAAACCTTTTGGATTCCAGGCCTTCTTTCCGGGTCCCGGGGTTGGCGGTCACTGCATCCCCCTCGATCCGCAGTTCCTCGCTTGGAGGGCCAAGGAAGCCAACTTCACGACCCGGTTCATCGATACCGCCGAACAGGTCAACGAAGGCATGCCCGCCTGGACGGCCCGCCGGGTCGGAGAAATGCTCAACCGACGGGGACTGCCGGTGTTCGGGACCCGCCTGCTTGGGGTGGGAATCTCGTACAAAGCCGACATCGCCGACGATCGAGAATCGGCCTCCGCCCGGGTTCTCGTCGAGTTGGCCAAACAGGGCGCCGTAGTGGAGGTATTCGATCCGTTGGTTCCGCCCGATCGTATTCGAAGGCACGGGTTCGAGCCCTCTACATCGTTCGAGGGCTATGCCGCCGCCATCATCCTTACCGATCACGCCGGGGTCGATTATCAGGCAATCGCCGACGCGGTGCCGGTCGTCTTTGACACCAGGAACGCCTATCGGCGCCGTGGCATTGAGGTCGACAACGTAGAAGTGCTGTGATCGTCGGCGTTCTGTCTGTCGTCCATCACTCCGACGACGTTCGGATTCGCGAGAAGCTCATTCCAACTCTGAGTCAAGACTTCGATGTCGAGTATCACAGCCGAACGCCTGGCCCCTCCGTCATAGAGGGCTTCGAGTGGCATCCGATTCGCGGCCCGCGGCTCGTTCGAAACCTTTCCCTGGCCGCCCGTCTGTGGACACGATCACTGGACGTAGCGGTCCTGGTTGATCCGGAGACGTTCTTGGCGGGCATCATCGCCAGTCGACGCACCAGGGTTGTCTTCGACATTCATGAGAACATTCCCGCCCAGATCCTGACCAAGCGGTTGCCATTCAAGAAACTGGTCGCCCGACTGGCGCAGGCAGTCATCAACGCCGCTGAACGTGCCGGCCGCATAACGTTGGCCGAGCCCGGCTATTGCGACCTGTTCAGCGCCGATCATCCCGTGTTCGAGAATTACCCGCGTTGGGAATCGTTGCCTGACCCCGGAGATAGCGACGGTTCCGTCGTGTACATCGGTGATATCACCGAACAGCGTGGAGCGCTCGATCTGGCCGAAGCGACCGGCGCTGCCGGACTCGATCTGGTCATGGTTGGGCGCTGTTCGCCAGATCTAGCCGCTGCCATCGAGCAATTGGTAGCTAGCGGCGGAGGTACGGTTGAGATGACCGGTCGTTTGCCATGGCACGCGGCGATGAGGCGACTGGCGACGGCGGCCGTCGCCGTTTCTCCCTTGAGGGATACTCCGAACTATCGCAATTCGTTGCCGACCAAAGTCCTTGAGTACCTCGGCATGGGGGTTCCGGTGGTTGCGACGGATTTGCCAGGGACCGCCCATGTACTGCGGGGTCGTCCAGGAGTGTGGCTCGTCCCGCCCAGTGATGTGACGGCACTCAGAAATGCCATTCTCGATGCCAACAACGAGGCGGCGCGAGATACCGCCAGGGCGGCTGTCGAGATCATACGGTCGGAGTACGAATGGCCAACCGAGAGGGTACGGCGGTTCTATTCCGGAGTGGCCGGTCTGCCGGGAATGGATCCTGACAGGTAACCGAAGCCCCAGCTGAGGTGCATTGTGGCGATGGCAGCCGGCATCAGGAGCGCCGCCGAATGGCGGGTCTTTATCGCGGTGGCGATTGTCGCAGTGGCCAGGGCCAACAAGTAGATGAGCGGGGTCACGACTGCCAATCGCCACCACGATGTAAAGGCGAGGATCCCCGACGCCGCCAGGGCCAGGACAAGGACCGGAGCGGCCAACTGCCGGAGTCGGATCGAGTCGGGATGGCGACGGTGAACCACTCGTTTCCAGGACCCGTATTGGAAGTACTGACTCGCCAGCGATGTGAGGGACGAGCGAGGCCGGTATTCGACTGCCAGGCGTGGATCGAAGTACACGATGCCGCCCGCCTGCCGAAGGCGGATATTGAGTTCGTAATCCTGGTTGCGAATCAGGCTTTCGTCGAAGAGGCCAGCCCGCTCGACAGCTTCTTTATCGAATACTCCCAGGTATACCGTGTCGGTTGGGCCCGCTTCGCCGCCATAGTGGAAATTGGCGTCCCCCACTCCCAGGCGATTGGACATGGCCAACGCAATGGCTGTGTCGATGAAACCGGTTCCGGTGGCTCTCTGAATGCCGCCGACGTTGACGGCTCCGGTATCGGCCATGACTTGCACGGCCAACGCAACGTAGTCTGGCGGAAGAACCGAATGGGCGTCGCATCTCACGATGATCTCTCCGCTTGCCACCCGGATCGCACAGTTGAGGCCGGCGGGGGTGCTGGTCGCGACGTTGTCGACCACCCGGATCCGGTCGTCGGCGAAGCCCTCGATCGTCCGGCGGGTTTCATCCGTGCTCATTCCGTCAGCAACGATGATCTCGGTGATCCCGGGATAGGTCTGGTCCAGGATTGATTGGACCGCCGCGCGAATTGCTTCTGGTTCGTTGCGAACCGGGATGATCACGGAGACGGTTGGCTGCATGGGGCCATTATGGCCGGATGCCCCTGATGGTTCGTCAACTGAGGGAACTAACCCCGACCGAACCGACCAGTGGTCGTCCTATCATCTGGGCCATGCCTGCTGACTTGATGCTCG